>JAAUTG010000080.1 GCA_012031785.1 Saprospiraceae bacterium
ATAACAATGAAGTTACGTAGTGTATTATGGATGTTTTTTTTCTTGGGTGCAACAACGCTAAGCGTGGCACAAACCACCCTAAACCCAACTTCTAACCCTGAATCAGGCGTTTTTCTCTACAATATGCAAATGAACATGCAGGGGCAGGATATGGAATTTACAATTGAGCGGGAAGTGAAAGAAGAAGGAGAAAATATGGTATTTAACGACAAAACTGCCACTCCTTTTGGCGCTAGCGAAAGTATTACAATTGTGAAAAAAGGTTCTTTATTGCCAGTTTCTATGGAATCTACTGGATTCTCTGCCATGAAGTTGACTTATGGAGAAGATAAAATTACAGGTGAAGCTTCTAATATGCAAGGCAACAAGTCACCAATAGAAGTAGCAAAAAAGGGACCTGTTTACTCAGAAACAATAATTGTGTCTTGCTTGCCATTGACAGAAGGTTATTCTACAAGTTTTCAAGCCTTCAATGCGTTTGTGAGAAAAGTGGTAATAATGGATTTAAAAGTGGTCGGTAAAGAAAAAATTGAAGTAGCAGGTGGCGCGTTTGATACTTACAAAGTAGAAATGACAAGTGCGGCTCTAGGAGATTTGGTCATAAACAACTGGGTAAGCCTCGCAAATCCTAGAATGGTGGTAAAGTCAGAGACTATCCTTCCACAAGGCGGAAAAGTAGTTCTTGAATACACAGGGATGAAAGAAAATAAAAAAGAGAAGAAAGCGAAAAAATAGAGCTTTTGAAGGACATTAAGTAACAGAATAGCATCAAAACTATTCTGTTACTGAGTTCTTTTGGGCAATTGCGAATTACGTAAACTTTACACTTGCATTACACCCACATTAAATGGCTCTAAAGGCGCATGATTTGCGGCTGCAATACCTTGAGCAAGTAGATTTCTAGTATCCAAAGGATCAATAATTGCGTCCACCCAAAGCCTAGCCGCAGCGTAATAAGGCGTGGTTTGGGTTTCATATTTGTCTGCAATTTCTTTTAACAATTCATTCTCCAATTCCGCAGAAAGCGTAGCACCTTTGGCTTGCAAGGATGCAGTTTGAATTTGCAATAACACTTTGGCAGCTTGCGCACCGCCCATGACTGCAATCTTGGCACTAGTCCAAGCCACGATAAGTCTTGGGTCATAAGCCTTTCCACACATGGCATAATTCCCTGCGCCGTAAGAATTACCGATAATAACTGTGAACTTAGGCACTGTCGAATTAGCCACTGCATTGACCATTTTCGCGCCGTCCTTGATGATGCCTCCATGCTCAGCGCGTGTGCCTACCATAAAACCAGTCACATCTTGGAAAAATACTAAAGGAATCCGCTTTTGGTTACAGTTCAAAATGAAACGAGCAGCTTTATCCGCAGCATCAGAATAAATGACGCCACCAAACTGCATTTCTCCTTTTGTATTTTTCACCAATTGCCGATTATTGGCTACAATTCCTACTGCCCAACCATCAATTCTAGCATATCCACAGATAATAGTTTTCCCGTAGCCCTCTTTGTACTGCGTAATCTCAGAGTTGTCTATAATGCGCTTCAGAATCTCTAGGGTAGGATAAGTTTTACTGCTATCTTCTGGCAACAAACCATAAATTTCTGCTGGATTTTCTTTCGGAGGTAAGGGAGCTATTCGGTCAAAACCAGCACCAACCTTATGCCCAATCTGAGAGACTAGTGTTTTAATAGTATCCAAGCAAGTGGCATCGTCTGGCATTTTATAATCTGTAATACCCGAAATTTCAGAATGTGTTGCTGCTCCACCCAAAGTCTCTTGATCCACTTGTTCTCCAATGGCAGCCTTCACAAGATAAGGACCATGCCAAAAAAATACGAACCCGTTTTTCTACAATTAAGGCTTCATCAGACATGATAGGCAGGTAAGCACCTCCTGCTACACAACTTCCCATCACTGCTGCAATTTGAGGAATGCCTTTGCTTGACATAATAGCATTGTTCCTAAAAATACGCCCAAAATGCTCTTTGTCAGGAAAAATTTCATCCTGCATTGGCAAAAATACGCCCGCGCTATCTACCAAGTAGATAATAGGCAAGCGATTTTCTAACGCGATTTCTTGAGCGCGTAAATTCTTTTTACCCGTCATCGGAAACCAAGCCCCTGCTTTTACAGTCGCATCATTCGCCACAATCACACACTGCCTTCCGCGTACATAACCAATGCCAACCACCACGCCAGCCGCTGGGCAGCCACCGTATTCCTCGTACATTTCGAAAGCGGCAAACGCTCCAATTTCAATAAACTCGCTATCCTTGTCTATCAAGTAAGCCACGCGCTCTCTAGCTGTCATTTTACCTTTGCTGCGCTCTTTTTCTAGTTCGATTTGCCGCCACCCAGTTCGATTTGTTGTAGTCTTTGCTGCATCTTTGCTACTTGGAGCTTAAAATGATCTTCGTTTTTGTTATATTCTATATTAACTTGCATGACGGAACGTGAATTTGAAAAAAATTATTAGCTAATTTATCAAGGCGAAATTACTCACAAAAAGAGAGAATTACAAATGAATAGTAGTTTGCAATTCTGACAAAGATATTATATTTTATTGAATATGACTTTGGTTAAAGTGAAACGTTGATAAAACACTAGGCTAGACTTGTTGGAAGTATTACTGATAAAATCAAATATAAAATTAAAATAAAACTTTAATTTTCAAAATATTTATCTTTTATTTGCCAATAAAATAAAATCCAACTAAATAACTACTCAACTTAGTGTGTCTAGTTAGAGTAATCAATACAACGTACCGATGAGAAAAACAGTTTTATTCTTTACTTTATGGCTTTGTAGTTTCGCGATTATAAATCTCAAAGCACAATCCACGACAGTGAATCGTCCAAATATAATTATCATTCTAGCAGATGACTTGGGGTATGGTGATTTAGGGTGTTTTGGTTCCACGGTGATTAAAACCCCTAACCTAGACCAACTTGCGCAAGAAGGAATTAAATTGACACAATTTTACAGTGGCAGTACCGTATGTGCGCCTTCACGCGCCGCTCTAATGACTGGAAAACATACAGGCACAGCTTATATTCGAGGCAATGGAGAATTCCCATTGCGTCAAGAGGATGTGACGTTACCCGAAAAACTAAAATCAATAGGCTATGCCACCGCATTGTTTGGTAAATGGGGTTTAGGAGACATCAATACTACAGGCAGTCCTGAGCTGCAAGGTTGGGATTATTTCACAGGTTTGTTACATCACGTAGAGGCACATTATCAATTTCCGTCCATTGCCTGGAGTTCTACGCCCGAATCCCCTGTTCCCACTAGGCGGGGAATAAAAAAATTTTGGGGATTTGGTTGTGATTTTTATACAGAAGAGGCAGTGAATTGGATAGGCAGCCGTCCCAAAGAACAACCTTTTTTAATGATGCTTTCCTTAACCATTCCACATGCTGAGCTATACGCACCAAAGGAAGCTTTTGCTCCATATTTAGATGCAGATGGCAAAAGTATTTTTGAAGAAAAGTCTTACGAAGGGGGACATTATGGGAATCAAAATCAGCCTCGTGCTGCGTATGCTGCAATGGTAAGTAGGTTAGATAATTATGTGGGGATGATTGTGGAAACTTTGAAGGCAAAGGGTTTAAGCGACAATACATTAATTTTCTTTAGCTCCGACAACGGCACGCATATTGAAGGCGGACGCAGTATGGAAGATGTGGTTTTGATGCAAAGTTCAGGGAAATTGAGGGGAGTGAAAAGAGATTTATACGAAGGAGGTATTAGAGTGCCCACTATTGTTTGGGGTGCGGGTTTGCCAAAAGGAAAAAACGTTAGCACTTATGGCGCATTTTGGGATATTTTACCCACTTTTTGGCAAATAGCTGGTGGTTCATCTGATGAGGATACGGATGGTATATCGCTTTGGAGGTCATGGCAAAATGACCAAAATTCACCCTTGCGTCCATTGTATTGGGAATTTTACGAAAATGGTTTTGCACAAGCAGTTCGTTATGGCGATTGGAAGTATATTTACTCGCAACCTAAAAATAAGCCTGTTACCCTAGAACTCTACAATCTGAAAGATGACCTAGGCGAAACAACCAATCTCGCAGCAAAATATCCAACAACATTAAAGCAATTACAAGATTTTGCACAGCAAATGCACCAAAAAGCAATCATTTCTAATTTCCAAAGGGAAGAAGAATAGGGAGGGGGGAAGAGAGGAGCGATAAGTTATTTGATAAAGCATCAATTTAATTTATCCCTCCTTTTTCTTCTTGAATTTCTAATGAGCTTCCAGCCAATTTTCTCCAACGCCTGCTTCCACCAAAATAGGAACTTTTAATGTTGGTAGTGCAGTTTCCATCGCTTCGATGACGATGGCTTTCACTTGTTGGAGTTCCTCTTTTACTACGTCGAATACCAATTCGTCGTGGACTTGCAGTACCATTTTAGATTGAATATTTTGCGATTGAAAAGCACGATGAGTTTTTATCATTGCTAATTTGATTAGGTCGGCAGCAGTTCCTTGTATGGGGGTATTCATGGCGTTGCGTTCAGCATGACTTCTAATGACTGCGTTGCGACTGTTGATGTCTCGCAGGTAGCGTCGTCTGCCCAGCAAAGTGGTTACGTAGCCTTGTTTTTGGCTAGTTCTACGGAGTCGTCCATGTACTTACGCAAGCCGTGATACTGTCTGAAATATTGATCAATAAGTTGAGCTGCTTCTGTGCGTTTTATGCCGAGTTGTTTGCCAATATTGTGTGCGCCAGCACCATAAATGATAGCAAAGTTGATAGTTTTGGCAGCACGACGCTGGTCTGCATTGACTGCTTCGTAAGGCACTTCATAGACTTTGGCAGCGGTGGCGCGATGAATGTCTTGCCCAGATTGAAAGGCTTCTAACATGGCTTCGTCCTGACTGATTTCGGCAACCAAACGAAGTTCAATTTGTGAGTAGTCAGCAGCCATTAGTAAGTGGTGTGCGTCACGTGGAACAAAGGCTTTGCGTACTTGACGACCTTCTTCTGTTTTAATGGGAATATTTTGTAGATTAGGATTGTTGGAACTTAGTCTTCCAGTAGCAACCAGAGCCTGATTGAAAGAACTATGCACGCGCCCTGTTTTGGTATTGATCATCTTGGGCAGCGCATCCACGTAAGTGGATTTTAGTTTCATTAAGCCACGATAGTTAAGTATTTCGCCAATGATAGGATGTTCTTCCGCTAGTTCCGCTAGTTTGTCTTCACTGGTCGAGTATTGTCCAGTTTTAGTTTTTGCTCCCCCATAAGGAATTTTCATGGTGTCGAACAGTATTTCCCCAACTTGCTTAGGAGAATCAATGTTAAAAGAGTTGCCCGCTATTTGGTAAATTTTATCTTGTAGCGAAAGTATTTGCTGGGTCAGTACTTTCGAGTATTCATTCAAAAAGTCTGCGTTAATGTTAATACCTTGATATTCCATATCTGCCAGCACATAGACCAATGGTGTTTCGAGGTCGTAAAAAGGTGTTCTAGTTTTTCTTTTTTTAGTTGGGGTTCAAAGTATCGTTGCAGTTGTAGAGTGATGTCAGCATCTTCGGCGGCGTAATCTTTTACAGTTTCAATCGGTGTATCGCGCATATTGCCTTGTGCTTTTCCCTTTTTCCCTATGAGTTCTTCTATGGAGACTGGTTTGTAGTTGAGATAAGTTTCGGACATGTAGTCCATATTATGTCGTAGTTCTGGCTCTATTAAGTAGTGTGCAAGCATGGTATCAAACAATGCGCCACGTACTTGCACATCGTACCATTTCAAAACAATGATGTCATATTTGAGGTTCTGACCAATTTTTGTAATTTGCTCATCCTCCAAAACAGACTTGAATAAATCTATTGTAGCTTGTGCAGTGGAGCGGTCCGACGGAACTGGAACGTAATATGCTTCGTTTGGGGTAATAGAAAATGATAGTCCAACAAGTTCTGCATCATTCGCATCCACGCTTGTGGTTTCAGTATCAAAACAAAACTGATTGGTTTGGGATAGGGTAGTGGCGAGCGCAGTCATATCTGCAATGGTGTCGCACAAATAGTATTGATGGGCGGTATTATGAATATTTTTATCAGCTAAAGAAACCGAAGTAGTGACTACGGTTTCAGTTGTTTCTGGAAAAAGACTGCCCTGCGAAGGATTAGCTGCTTTATCCGTCACGTTATTGGGCATTTTTTCCAGTTCTTCTGTGCCTAGAATTGCCTTAGAAAGGGTACGAAATTCCAATTCGTTGAACAGTTCTGTAAGTCGTTCTTTATCAAATGGTTCAATGATAAAAGTATTTGCGTCAAATTGAATAGGTACTTGGGTGTCTATGGTTGCTAGTTGTTTGGAAAGTATTGCCTGTGCAGCAAACTCCTGCACGCGCTCTTTTTGCTTGCCTTTCAAGGCATTGACATTAGCGATTAAGCCTTCTACACTGTCGTATTGTTCAAGTAAAGCAACGGCTGTTTTCGGACCAATACCAGGAATACCAGGAATATTATCCACTGCATCACCCTGTAAACCAAGCACATCTATTACTTGCTCTACGCGCTTAATTTGCCATTGTGCCAAGATTTCTTTTTCTCCAAGAATATCAATGCCATTGCCTTGTCGAGACGGTTTATACATAAAGATATTGCTAGAGACCAACTGAGCGTAGTCCTTATCAGGTGTAACCATATAAACCTGATAACCTTCTTTTTCTGCTTGCTTGGCTAGTGTTCCAATCACGTCGTCTGCTTCGTAACCATCTTTACTGATGATGGGAATTTTAAATGCTTTTAAAATTTCTATGATATAAGGAAAGGACGCGCTAATATCTTCTGGTTGCTCTGCGCGGTTGGCTTTGTAGGATTCAAATATTTGATGACGAAACGTAGGGACGTTGGTGTCGAAAGCTACTGCTAAGTGGGTGGGACGTTCCGTGCGCATTAAATCCCAAAGTGTACGTACAAACCAGTGATGGCAGAGGTATTAAAGCCTTTGGAATTGACTAATGGAGCATTGATAAACGCAAAATGGGCGCGATATACCAGCGCATGACCATCTAGTAAAAATAGTTTTTTATGAAGCATAATATTTTTATATGTTAAATTTATTTAAGTTAATATTTCTGTTATGCAATATGCTATTGGCTTTTAGCCAATAGCATATTGCAAACCTTGCATACCTCGTGAAACGTATTTGCAAAGATTAAACATCTGATGAATATAACCCTAAAACAAACTAGATGATACAAAAAAAGGTTGTTTTTTGATGCAAAAATAGCAAGACATAAAATTTGGAATCGTTTTATTAAACATAATATTAATTATAGGCATTTTGTTCCAAACTTACCACTACCCTTTGTAACCCTTATTCTAAAATAATTATCGAAAATTGTGTTGGATTGATATATCTTTGCAGGATACTAACTGTGCGACAGGAATAATAATTATTTTATCATCATTGCTTTTTATGACTGGTATTATGTTACTTGGGCTTATTGCAGCTTGTTTGACAACAGGCGCATTTTTACCACAAGCGATTCAAACTTGGAAAACGCGCTCTACAGAAGATATTTCACTTGGGATGTATTCTATGATGTTCACAGGTATTCTTTGTTGGTTGGTGTACGGAATTATGAAGCAAGATTTACCTATTATACTTGCTAATTCTGTGGCTTCTGTGTTATCTTTTGTCATTTTATTCATAAAAATTAAAGGAATTTTAAAACATTGAACCAAATGCACCAAAGAATGATTATATTCACATTTTGAAATAGACAGTGCTTGAGCAGATGTCTTTCAGCCTTCACAAATTATGAAAAAAAAAAGTGTTGAATTTTAAGGGTAAAAAGTTGAATGCCAAACAGTTACAGGAAGAAATATTAAAACTGTTTCGCCTCCATCCCAAAAACGTTTGAATGCA
The DNA here is from genome assembly GCA_012031785.1 of Saprospiraceae bacterium. Taxonomy (GTDB): domain Bacteria; phylum Bacteroidota; class Bacteroidia; order Chitinophagales; family Saprospiraceae; genus JAAUTG01. The sequence goes on from JAAUTG010000080.1 coordinate 7,901, forward strand.
AAACAGGTCATTAACAAGCTAAATATAGAGAACAACAAGGATGCTGTTCAACATGCGCTAGAAAAATTATCTGAAGAAAAGCAAGTAAAACCTATTGAAGACGACAAATTCAGTCTCAACAATCCTAGCTCACATAGTACGGAACGAAAAGTTTATACTGGCGTAGTAGATATGACGCGCACTGGCTCAGCATACATTATATGTGATGAGTTAAAAGACGATATTCATGTGTCTGCAAAGCGCATCAACGGTGCATTACACGGCGACAAAGTAAAAATTTCAGTTTGGACACCTAAAGGTCGAAACAAGCCAGAAGGCGAGATCATGGAAGTAGTAGAACGTGCTACCTCTCACTTTTTAGGTACTTTGCGTTTAACACTCAAATATGGCATTGTGATTCCCGATAAGGACAACATGCCAATAGATATTTTTGTAAAACCAGAAGACGCGAAAAATGCTAAAGATGGTGATAAGGTAGTAGTAAAAGTGGTGGAATGGCCCTCCCGACAAAACCATAGCCCAATTGGTAAAGTCACTTCCGTGCTGGGCGCGGTTGGAAGTAGCGATATAGAAATGAAGTCCATTCTTATCAACAATGGGTTTGAATTGGATTTCCCAGAAGAAGTGTTAGAGGAAATGGCAAATTTGAACGACCACTACCCTATTGAGGAACTGGAACAGCGACGCGATATGCGTGATGTGCCTACTTTTACCATTGACCCAGATGATGCTAAGGATTTTGATGATGCACTTTCTTTGAGATACCTCGAAGATGGACATTACGAAGTGGGAGTTCATATTGCAGATGTGAGCCATTACGTACTTCCTGGAACCGCTTTGGATAAGGAGGCTTTCAAGCGCTCTACTTCTGTATATTTAGTAGATCGAGTGCTACCAATGTTGCCAGAAAAAATATCTAACGAATTATGTTCACTTCGTCCAAATGAAGAAAAACTGACTTTTTCGGCTGTTTTTGAGTTCGACAAAAACGATAAAGTAATAGCCCGTTGGTTTGGAAAGACGATCATATATTCTAACCGACGCTTTACTTACAAAGAAGCGCAGGAAGTTTTAGACAGTGGTGAAGGCGATTTCGCAGCTGATTTGAAGAAACTCAATCAAGTAGCTAAAAATTAAGGGCAGAACGTTTTAAAAATGGTTCCATTGATTTTAATGCTGATGAGGTTCGTTTTGTGCTTGACGAACAAGGTGTACCAGTGGAAGTATATGTAAAAGAACGACGAGACAGTAACATGCTGATTGAAGATTTCATGCTGTTGGCAAACCGAGAAGTAGCTACTTATATCTCTAAAAAAGGAGAAATTAATGAAATTCCATTCGTTTATCGCGTACATGATCAACCGGATGCGGATAAAGTGGCGGAACTCATTCGATTCGCAAGAGAAATGGGTGTTCAAATTCATGCAGACACACCAGAGCAAATTGCAAAGGCTTATAATAAATTGGCAAAGCAAGCTGTCACTGATCCTACACTAAAAATATTAGAACCATTAGCTATTCGCACAATGGCAAAAGCAGAGTACAGCGCAAACAATATTGGGCATTATGGACTTGGTTTTCAATATTATTCGCACTTCACTTCACCTATTCGCCGTTACTCAGACGTGTTGGCGCATCGTATTTTGTTTAGCAATCTTAATGGAGCAACTGAGCGTGTAGGTAAAGAAAAGTTAGAACATCAATGCAAATACATTTCCAAGCAAGAAAGAAAAGCGAATGAAGCCGAGCGAGAATCAGTCAAATATAAGCAAACAGAGTTTATGAAAAAACACCTTGGAGAAGTATTTGAAGGTGTAATTTCTGGGTTGATTGATAGAGGTATTTTTGTAGAAACTTTACACTAGCAAATGCGAAGGACTGATTGGATTTCCAACCATGAATGAACCGTTCGACGTTGGGCGTGGTAACCTAAAGATAAAAGGAAAGCATACTGGTAAAGAATACAAAATGGGAGATTTAGTCAAAGTCCGAGTTGTGGGAGCGGATTTGCAGAAACGCCGCATTGAGATGGAATTAGTTACAGAAGATTGACAAGCTGTATTTAGTAAGATTAAGCACGAAATTGAGACAAAAGCACTCGCATTTCACTTTGAATTGCTAAGGCTGCACTTCTAGCGTGTGCTGCGAAATCGTAACCGCTGCCAGCGAAAATAATACTTCGAGAAGCATTCACTAGTAATCCACACTGCTGATTCATTCCATAACGAGCAATTGAAGCAAGTTCACCACCTTGCGCCCCTACGCCTGGAACCAGTAAAAAATGGTCAGGTACAATAGTTCTGATTTGTTGAAATTGTTTCGGATGAGTTGCGCCTACCACATACATCATATTATCGGTTGTCCCCCAATGTTTTGACGTTTCTAAAACGTGTTCAAATAAGGGTTGCTCGTTGCAGGGTAAAAACTGGAAATCTTTGCTACCTTCGTTGGAAGTCAATGCCAAAAGAATAACCCATTTATTTGAAAACGTAAAAAAAGGTTTAACACTATCACTTCCCATATATGGGGCAACTGTAATAGCATCGAAATCAAGCGTTTCAAAAAAGGCTTTAGCGTATTGTGTGGAAGTATTCCCAATGTCGCCCCTTTTAGCATCTGCGATTGTAAAGTGTGTACTGGGGATGTAATCTAAAGTTTTTTGAAGCGAAGCCCACCCTACTCCACCGAGTGCTTCGTAAAATGCAATATTCGGCTTGTATGCTACACATATATCTTTAGTAGCATCAATAATAGCTTTATTAAACTCAAAATAGGATCATCCACATACAGAAGATGCTTCGGAATACGAGTAATGTCGCTATCAAGTCCCACACAGAGAAAAGAAGATTTACTATAAATTTGCTCCAATAGCTCGTTTCTATTCATCAGTTCGTCTTTACTGGTTTGGTTCTTAATTTTATACCACCTTACGAGACACCATTCACTGCTTCCACTCCTACAATTTCTGGTACTTGTCTTCGCACCACTTCCTCTATGCCTGCTCGCATGGTAAAAAAGGACATACTACAGCCTTCACAATTACCTAACCATTTTATTTTCAGGATGTTGTTTTCAGTAACATCAATAACTTCAACATTGCCACCGTCCACAGCTAAGTGTGGTCGAACATGGTCAAGCGCACCTTCAATACGTTGCAATAATATTTCTTTATCTGATTGAGACATGGAGCAGAAAACTTTTTGTTAACTTTAAATACAAAGAACAACTCGAAGTAGATAAAAAGTTTTATGGAAAAGAAGATGATGATTAAGGCACTAACCAGCTTTTGAGCCAATGGGTACCATTCCACTCAAAAGATGCTCTTTTATGCCCAATCCTATTTAAGAATAGCCAATCTAGCTGGTTAATGACAGCTTCCAAAACTACAAAATTCTCTACAAAAGTATCCGTTTGGCTAATACTTAAATTTTCTTCTGACCAAAAATCGGGCAAGTGATTGTCAGCAGTTTCCACCAATGCGCCTGGTGCCTGAAGTGTAGCATAATCCTTTCTGTTGCGCGGAGGTAGCTGTTTCCATTTTTCAAGTGCCAATTGGTCTTTGTGGTGCAAGGTTAATTGTCCTTTTGCCCTAATTTGTATGTGCTTTCCAGGATTCCAGAATACAAACGTGGCAAAAGGACAATGATTCAACTCGTCAATTTTGGCGGAGCGAACATCAGTAAAAAATAATAGTGTTCGAGTATCAATTATCGTTTCTCGTAGCACAACAGTTCTGGCATTTGGCTGCTTACCATCATAAGTTGCCATTACGGGCGTGTGAAACTCGTCGCGGCTTTGGACAGCACCTCTAAACAGCGAACTCCAACAAAGTCTCAATATTTCGTCTAAGCTATCCAAATTCATACCTTAACAAGCGATTAAGTAACCCATGTTACGTAATTTTATTTTTGCCCAAACAAGTCTTAAATAGCTTGATGATTAAAAGGCTGTATCACCATCTCCGATACCACCCCTGAAATAGGTTGCTGACAAAGAAACCATATTGCTTTTGCTGCCTCTTTGGAGGTGATAAACTTATCTCTACTCACTTTCATATCAATTTCATCCCAAAATGCAGTATCTACACCACCCAAATAAATATTAGTAATCCGAATATTTGTACGTTTCAGTTCCTCACGTATTGATTTTAACATCCCATTGACTCCATATTTAGAAGCAGCGTAAGCTGCTGCACCAGCCATAGGGGTCTTTCCTAACACGCCTGGTATATTAATAATCAATCCTTTTTAGCTTCTTTCATAGGAGGTAAAAAAGATTTGAGTAGGTGGAAAGTCCCCTTCAAGTTTACATCAATCACTTGGTTGAAATCTTCGTAGCTCAAATCCTCTAAAGATTTGATAATCCCAATTCCAGCCGCATTGACCAATATATCCAGTTGACCAACTTTTTCGTGTATTTTAGCTGCCACTTGCTCCACCGCGTTAGGATTGGTGATGTCCAACTGAAAAACTTGATCCAAAGCGATGTTGCAGTTGGTAGCCACTTCTTGCAACTTACTCAAGTCCCTACCCGTCAAAAATACATTGGCGTTATTATTCTTAATCAAACGCGCAGTTTCAGCCCCTATGCCACCAGTAGCACCAACCACTAGGACATTTTTATTCTGTAACAATTCCATAATTTAGAGTAATAAAAACTTGATGATTTGAATTGACGAGTTACAACTTGCCCGTCAAATTATTAAAATGAGCGTAATCCAATGAAGTGGCAAACAAATAAAACTCAAAAGTGATTACAGTTTTTGAGCAATAGATTGTAAAAATTGTGTTTTAGTAGCTTCTTCTAGAAATGCGCCACTAAAGTCAGAAGTAACTGTACTGCAACCACTGTGTTCCACTCCTCTCATTTCTACACACATGTGCTTAGCATCAATGTGAACTGCTACGTCGTCTGTTTTTAACACTGTTCTAAGATGATTAGCAATTTGTACAGTCAAACGCTCTTGCACTTGCGGACGTTTAGAGAAGTATTCCACTACTCTATTCAATTTAGAAAGCCCAATCACGTAACCATTTGGAATATATGCCACATGAGCTACACCCTGAATAGGCAAGAAATGATGTTCGCAAAAAGTTTGCACCCTGATATTTTTTCTATCAACATTTGGTGATAACCAAACTTGTTTTCGAAGAGTGTGATAGCAGGTTCACTCGCTGGGTTTAACCCCTTAAAAATCTCTTGCACAAACATTTTTGCCACTCTGCGTGGTGTGCCCTGTAAACTATCATCCGTAAGATCAAGACCTAATGTATGTAGGATTTCTCGGAAGTGTTTTTCTATATGGTCTATTTTTTCCTTGTCACTCAAGTCGAATGCGCCTTCTCGCATTGGCGTGTCAGGATTGGTGCTAACGTGAGCATCTCCAAATTCATCTAAAATAGACGAATGCCCATTTAACCCATTTTTGACAAAACCGTTTTTTATCATAGTATTTTAAGCAATTTAATTTACGCTTTGCATAACGTTAATTAGATGCTTTTTGTTCACAGAAAAAAATTATGGTTACTCGGATGTATCGTTTAACAATGTAAGTAGCGAACTGAGTAACACTAGCCATTACTGTCTAAACACAGCGATGAATCTATCAAAAATACGTTCAATAAAACGCTTATCTTGGGTGATGATAGAAGCAGTTCCTGTCATTTGCTGATCGAAATTAATGACTTCACCAAAAGAAGTGTTCAACCCTTGTGGAAATCCAACTTCAATAGTGTAAGTATCGTTTCTAGGTAGGCGTGCTTTTTGAATCACCACGCCCGCTACTAACCCAAATTCATGAGCAGGATAGCTGTCAAATTTGACTTTTACTGTTTGCCCATGTGCCACTCTACCTGAACCTTCTATGGGCAGAGACACTACTCCAATTATTTTATTGGTACCACTTTTCCAAGTGCTATCCAAAGGTACGATTGCCATTAAAGCTTCTCCTTGTTTCACATATTTTTGGTCTGTTCCAAATTGATTAAATAAGGTCACTAAACCATCCATTTGCGCTATGATAAGGTATTGTTTTTTCCATTCCTCTAAACTAGCTCGTAAGCGATTGGAGGCTTGAAGCAAATTACTATAACTACTTCGATTTTCTTCCCTCAACTGAATGATAAAATCGGATATTTTGTCCTTCAAGCGACTGATTTCTAATTGCTTATTATTGATACTTACTTGATAACCTGCAATGATATTTTCTTGATATTGGATATTTTGGGCTGTACTTTGTAAATCCGAGTAAGTGACTTTATCCAATGAAAAGTCTTCTTGCTTTTTCTTGATCAGCTTACGTACCTCGATTAAACGACGCTCTGCATCTTGTTTATTCTTTTCTTCTATTTCAATATTTTGCTGAATCTTCCATATTTGTGATCTAACTTGCTTTTCCAATACTTGCTGCTTACTGCCTTGTACTGCTAGATCATATTCTCTATGGGCTTTCAGGAAGTCAGCAAAACTTGATTTTAATTCTTCGCCAACCATCAAATTTTTAGAAGGAGCTTGTAACTCTATGCTGTTTTCACTATATTCGTTAAAACTAGATAAATAAGTTTCGAGTGCCAGTACGTCTTCATAATTAGTTGTAGTTTGTAAAATACCCCATCAAATCCCCCTTTGAGACCGTATCATTTTCTGTTACGAAAAATTTATTTAGATAGCCTGTGGAAGGTGCAACGACTTCCGTAGGTGGTGTGGAGGTTGTGATGACAATAGGGGCTTCAATTTTGAGTGGATATTTAAAATACCAACTCAACCAGACCATCAACAAAATAACGACAAATGAAATAGTTGTACCCCAACTAATAATCCATTTTGGAGGTGTACCTAGTATTTCTTGAACGTCCTCACTTCTTATTTCTATATCTTCTGTATATTTCATGGTTGCTGTAAAGTTTTAGTTTTTTTAGGTTGATTTAAGCTCCAAGTTCTAACTGATTGCGAATCAAATAGTAATAAGCTCCTTTAGTAGCAATAAGTTCTTCGTGGGTGCCCTGTTCTACAATTTCACCTTTTCCAGCACTACAATATTATCCGCATTCATTACAGTGCTTAGTCGGTGTGCCACAATAACTACTGTTTTTCGATGAAAAAATTCTTCTAAATTTTCCATGATAAGCATCTCGTGATAAGCATCTAGCGCGTTGGTAGCTTCATCAAAAAGGATATATTCTGGGTCTTTATAAACAGCTCTAGCGATTAGCACTCGCTGTTTTTGTCCTTGACTTAATCCCACGCCATCTTCCCCAATTTTGGTATTATACCCTAAGGGCAAAGATTCTACAAAAGGCTGGATGTTCGCCACTCGTACTGCTTTTAGAAGTTTTTGTTTGTTGATAATCTCATCCCCGAGTGCTATATTTTAGCAATAGTATCCGAAAAAATAAATTCATCTTGCATCACTGCACCAACCTTGCTACGCCACAATTTATTATGCACGTTGGAAAGGCTAACTTCGCCTAGTCGTAAGCTACCTTCACTAGGTTGATAGTAGTTTAACAACAATTTTAAAATCGTAGTTTTTCCACTGCCACTAGAGCCGACAATAGCAGTTATTTTTCCTTTTGGAATACGCAAGCTGATGTTTTTCAGCACCTTAGGAGAGTTTAAGCTGCCATACTGAAAAGAAATATTTTCTAACACTAAATCGCCATATTCTGGAATAATAGTAATTTTTTCCTCCGACTGTCCTTCGTCTTTTTGTAAATGAATTTCATTCATGCGTTCTAAGCTGATTTGAGCATCTTGTGCCACGCGAATAAATTGAACCAACTGCTCCAAAGGCGCGTTCAATTGTCCTACTATAAATTGAATAGCCACTAATTGACCGAGTGTCATTTCGTGGTGTATGACAGCACTAGCAGCAACAATAATGATAAGTATATTTTTACCTTCATTAAAAAAAAGTGGCACCTGCTCGCTGGATTTGGTCAATTCTCAAATAGTCCATACTTACTCGAAACAGCTTTGCTTGTACGCGCTCCCAACGCCAACGCATCTGCTTTTCCGCATTGTGTAGCTTTATTTCTCGCATTCCACGTACTAACTCGGAAAGCGAGTTCTGATGCTCTGCTACTTGCTGAAATCGCTTGTAGTCCAAATTTTTTCGCCAACGCAAAAAGAAAAATACCCAACTTAAATAGAAAAAAGTGGCCAGCGAAAAGATAGCAAAAATAGTGGAGTTGTAGTAGCTTAGAATGAATCCAAAAATAACAAAATTAAAAGTCGAAAAAAATGTCATCAAAGTAGTGGCAGAAAGAAAATCTTTTCTATTCTTTCATTATCTTGTATTCGTTGTAGAACATCTGAGATATGTTTACTATCGAAAAAACGAATAGGCAATTGCATCAACTTAATTAAGAAATCAGAAACTAAATTGATACCTGTACGCATTCCAATATGCAACAATATCCAAGAGCGAATAGCTTCCACAGAAATATAACTTAAAAATAGTACCATTTGAGCGATTAATACCATGTAAATCAGGTGCATATCTTGATCTATTACCCCTTGATCTATAATCGTTTCCATCAAAAATGGCAACACCAATTGAATACAACTGGTGATAAATAATCCTAAAAGCAACTGACGAATAAGTCCCTTGTAACGAGTAAAATAAGCAAAAAGGTACTTAAATCCATTTTTTGGAGCAATTGTTTCGCCTCGCTGTTGAAAATCAGGGGTTAGTTCAAAAAGCAGTAGAATACCAGTAGGTTCGTCATTTTCTACATCTTGCGCCCAGCCCTCTAAAAATTCTTCTTTGGTCAAAGATACCTTGCCATGTTCAGGGTCAGCAATCCAAACATAATTTTTAGTTACCCGATAAACGACCACAAAGTGCTGCTGATGCCAATGCGCAATGCAAGGAAGAGGTACTTCTTCCACCAATTGCTCATAATTGGAAGTAATTGCCAATGTACGGAAACCAATATGCTCGGCAGCATCGCTAATTGAAGACAAAGAAACGCCTTCACGATCTACATAGGTAAGCTCGCGCAGATGCTCTAGCGAATAATAGCGACCATGATGTCTGGCTATCATACGAATGCAAGCTGCACCGCAGTCCATTGCATCATGCTGAGGATAAAAAGGAAACTCTCCTGTCATTGCACTTATATATTTGCGATACGTTGTCAGCTTTTAATTGTTTGATTGCTGTTCTTTTAGGTTCAAAATGTTTCAAGCTACTTCAAAGACGTATAGCTAAAGAACAATAATTAAAAATTAAACGCTAACATTTGACCCAATTTACTACAATCCGCTACATTTGTGTTGCCTTTCTTTTTGGATATATATACTTATTTAGAAAACGGCGTATTTGGTTGACGGAACGGATAATGAATTTTCTACTACTTGGCAGTGAACTTTCTTCCTTTTTGCGTGATTTGGAAAATGTTGAAAATTAGTTTTGTTGAAAATATAAAATACCATGCAAAAATCGAACCTTAGAATTGTTTTTATGGGAACACCTGATTTTGCAGTACCTTCCCTTACTATATTACTTGAATATGGTTATCAGGTTGTTGGTGTTGTAACTGCGACGGATAAACTCGGTGGCAGAGGTGGGAAGCAACTCATTGAATCTGCGGTCAAAAAATGCGCAATTGAGTATGGTATTCCTATTTTACAACCTGAGCGATTGAAGTCGAAAGATTTTTTTGACCGCACTGCGCGATTTTGCAAGCTGATTTTACAAAATTGTTGTTGCCTTTTCGAATGCTTCCCGAAATAGTTTTGGGCAATG
>JAAUTG010000081.1 GCA_012031785.1 Saprospiraceae bacterium
GCTAGTCTTGATGGAGTCGTCGTTGAAATACCACCCTTCTTATACTAGGTTCTAACTCTGAGAGGAGGACATTGTGTGGTGGGTAGTTTGACTGGGGTGGTCGCCTCCTAAAAAGTAACGGAGGCTCGCAAAGGTATCCTCAGTATGGTTGGTAACCATGCGTAGAGCGTATAAGTAAAAGGGTGCTTGACTGGAAGAGGGACGCCTCGAGCAGGAACGAAAGTTGGCTTAAGTGATCCGGTGGTTCCGCATGGAAGGGCCATCGCTCAAAGGATAAAAGGTACTCCGGGGATAACAGGCTGATCTCCCCCAAGAGCTCACATCGACGGGGAGGTTTGGCACCTCGATGTCGGCTCGTCACATCCTGGGGCTGGAGAAGGTCCCAAGGGTTGGGCTGTTCGCCCATTAAAGTGGCACGCGAGCTGGGTTCAGAACGTCGCAAGACAGTTCGGTCTCTATCTATTGCGGGCGTAGGAGTATTGAGGAGAACTGACACTAGTACGAGAGGACCGTGTTGGACGTACCTCTAGTGTACCAGTTGTGGTGCCAACTGCATTGCTGGGTAGCTATGTACGGCATGGATAAGCACTGAAAGCATCTAAGTGCGAAGCCGCCTCCAAGATGAGTACTCCCTTAAGGGTCGTGGGAGATGACCACGTTGATAGGCGACAGGTGTAATTGTAGTGATACATTGAGCCGAGTCGTACTAATTACCCAAGAGCTTCTACGTGAGTGAGATACGGAGGGGTTAGGTAAGATTGGATGATGATGTAAATTAAGTTGTAGGTATTATTTTTATTGAGGTCTTCCCAACACTACTTGTCAAGGATGAACAAAGGAGATAGAAGTCGTTTTGTGAAGTTTGGGTACTAGCTGGAAAGCAGTTAGGAGAGAGAGAGAGAAAGAAGGAAGGAAAAGTAAGAGAGTTTAAGAGAAGGAATGAGCCACAGTCAAATCGAAGTGTACCCAACGCACAGAGATATAAAGCGACGATAAGAGCGGTGGCTATAGCGAGGGGGATCACCTCTTCCCATTCCGAACAGAGTCGTTAAGCCCTTCTGCGCTGATGGTACTGCAACTGCGGGAGAGTAAGTCGCTGCCGAACCTTTTTTTTTCTAGTTATGAAGAGAATTATGAATTAATTTTCTTAGCTGAAAGCCCCAGAAATGGGGCTTTTTTTTATTCTCTTCCAATTGATAATTGACCACTCCGCTTCCCCATAAAATATTCCCTCCTTAATAAGACCTCGAAATACTAGGATAGGTTCTTAGGAAAATATACTGCTCTTCTGGATGCGGTAGTTTGAGAAAAATCTTTCCACTTTTTTACTCTACTTTCTACACAAACAATACCACAAGTTGGTACATTATCTATGCGTTCTTTACCAAAAAGATTAGCTAATTCTGTCATACTTGGGTTGTGACCAAACAATAGTATGGTTTCCCAAGTGTCAGGGAAAGTGAGGATTAGCTCTAAAAGAGTTATGCTACTTGCTAAATAAATTTTTGACTGAATAATTATTTTTTCTCTGTCTATCCCAAAAGCATCTGCAAAAAAGTTAGCTGTCATGTGAGCACGATTGGCTGGACTACTTACTATTGCTGATGGAGTTATTTTTTTTTCTTTTAAAAAAGCAGCCATACGTGGAGCATCTCGAAATCCTCTATCGTTTAAAGGACGATCAATGTCTGCTAGATCAAGATGTTCCCAATCAGATTTAGCGTGTCTAATGAAATAGATAGTTTTCAATATTTTATATTTGTTTTAATCGTTATAAATCACTTGGCAAGAAAGCTATTGGTTTAGCCTTACAAAATAAGAAAAACGCTATTAAATTGAAATGAAACCTTTAAGTATTGAACGTTTCAATACTTAAAGGTCAAATTAAATAATCACTTAACCTAATTTGGTTATTTCAAAATACTTACATCTCCTTTTCTAAAATAAGTCTCTCCATTAGTACAAGTAATCTCTAAGTAATAGGCGAATACATCAGGGCTAACTTGCGACCTTGAAAAGTCCCATCCCAACCAATATTTTTATCAGTAGTTTCAAATACTCGTTGCCCCCAACGATTATATACTGCGAAATACACTTCTTCTATTGGGTTACCGCGTACATAGAGAATATCATTCGTTCCGTCATTATTTGGCGTGAAAGCTAGTGGCACAAAGATATAAGGTTCGTTGCAAACACCACTATTTACTACAACTTCTACTGATTGTATCCCCACACAGTCGTCTTGAGTAATTTCAACCGTGTAGGTAGTAGTTTCATTTGGCTGAGCAATAGGGTTTTTGATATTTGGATTATCTAAATTATTAGATGGCAGCCATTGTAAAAAAAGTTTCCTTCTAACTCTACGTTGAGTTGCGAACTGCGCCCTGCAAAAATTGTATCTGGGTCTGCAGTAACGCGAATGGTGTTCGAGTTGAGGTCTATCAGGGATAAATAGGTTTGAATAGTATCGGCGCAACCAAAACGATTTTTGCCTATCGCGCTGATAGTCGTATTATTGGCAGGTTGAATAATTGGATTTGCCGTTCCCTGTCCACTAATTATTAGAACCTCTGGGAACCAAGTATAATCTATTCGTTGCTCAATTCCCAAATTGACTACATTTAGGGTAAGCTGTTCGCTAAAACAACTGGAAGTAGTATCTGGTAAACTAAGTCGCACAGGTAGTGTACTAATCGCAGTAAATTCTGTCTTTTTGCATCCAAAAGTGTCTGTCGCTCTAACGTAAATGGTTTGTACGCCTTCTTCACTTAAAAAAGTAAAGCTAGAATCATTACTAATAATTTCCTGAAAATCAGCTTGGTCTGACCATTCATAGCGCACGTCTTGATTGGTAGTAGCCTGTAAGGTGATCAAAGAAGGGCTACATACTACAGTGTCGCGAGAACTAATTAATGTTGTGTTTGGATAAAGTCCAACGTTGATCTGTCTTTCTTCTCGACAAGCACCCCCACCGATACCAACTGTGACAGTGACTTTGTAGTTAGTAGGAGTAGAGATAGTGATTTCGGGATTAGGTGCGTTGGGGTCGCTTAAACCTATATTGGGGGACCATTGGTAGGTGAATTGCGGGTTAAAGTTCGGATTTATGGTACTCGGAGCGTTTGGACAAACTTCTGCTTGAGTAGGAAGATTAATTTCAAAGTCTCGAATCTTAATAATTAGAGAGTCTTTAAGAAGGCATCCAAATTGATTGCGCGCCTCGTAATTTAAAGTCATAATAGTATCTGTAAATCCGAAAAAAGTTGGACGTAAAGTGCTGTCACCCATTGTAATACGGTCATTTGGGAAATAAGCAATTTGTAGGCTGTCGTTTGGATTACCGTTTTGTAAAATGATGAGTACCGTTTGATTTTCACATGTTAGTATGGTATCTCCTATCGGTTTAATAACATTTACCCCATTTTCGTTCTTCACGTTAAGTTGTTGATTGCCTATACAACCTATATCGTCTATAGCTTCTACGAGGTAGTTTCCATTATAGTCAGCAGGTATAGTAATTTCGTTGCCCACAACGATTTGCCCTTCCTTATCAGTCCATGTCACATAAGCGTCTAATGAAGGCGCAACTCGAATCGTAGTAGCTTGCCCACAAATGTTGATTACATCAGGTATTCCTAGCACAAGTCCATCAGATACTTCTATCTGTAATGTTTTAGAAAGTTGACATTGATTATTATTGGGGTCAGAAATAGTGACCGTGTAAGTAGTACTTTCTGTAGGCATCGCAGTGGGACTAGGAATATTGAGCGCGCTTAAGCCACTATCTGGAGACCAATTATAACTGTAAACTGTGTTGGCGTTGGGATTAAGCAAGATTTGATTACCTTTACAAAGGTTGATTAAAGTATCTAATTCCAAAGACAACACAACGACTTCAATCGTATCAGACTTAATAAGTTGGCAATCATCCCCTGAAAATACAGTTAATCGAACCCCCAACTGCTGAGAAGCATATAACGTTTTTGTGGGGTTTTCTTCAGTACTAGTGGTTAAGTCGCTAAATTCCCAAAGATAAGTTGCATTTTCGGCTAATCCCACAGAGCGACTTTGAAATACTAGCACTGTACTATCTGTTGCACAAATGGTTTCAGCAACTTCAAAGTTAGCTCCTTTCATAGTGTTAGTAATGTTGAGGCTTTTACAAATAGTATCTGCACAAGCTACATCATAATCAATTGTTAAGCAAGCGTTGAATGTGCCAGAAGTAGGATAGTTAAAAAGAATACTATCACCTACTAGGCTAGATTGCGCATCGTCTCCCAATAGCCAGCGATAGTTGATAGTTGTGTCAGAACTTGTGTTGATAAAAGCCACGGTAGCATTGTCGCATTGTATTTGAGCGTCGAAACTCAGTGCTATATCTGTACTAATGATTTCCGTAGTAACTTGAAGAGAGTCTTGGCAGCCAAATTCGTTAGTAGCAATTATTTTGTAAATTCTTGTGCCAGGCAAAGTATCAAAAACGGGTTGCTGGCTAGTAGCCCCTGATAAAATATTTTCTGATGGCGACCATTGAATAATTAAACTATCAATTGTGGAAATGGCATTGACTGCTTGAAGAGTTAAAGGCTCGTCAGTACAAGTTAAACTATCTCCTATAAGCTGTAATTGAACAGGTTTACCAATGACGCGAACAGTATCCTCTATGCTACATCCTAATAAATCCTGTCCTACTACCTTGTAAAAAGTGTCTCCAAGCACAGAAACCTGAATGGCACCGTTTTCACCAATAATAGAATCTTGGGCATTGACCCAAACGTACTGAAATACATTTTGAGTGGTAGCTTGTAAAGTAATAGTTGAGTTGCAAGTCTGCAAGTCTGGGCCAGCATCTATTTTAAGGTTAGATTGCCCTTCCAAGTTGCGCAAATAAATAATTTCAGAGATGGTATCCGTACAACTTTCACCAAAAACAACAACTCGAACCGTATAACTTCCCGTGTCAGGATAAGTGTGACTTACATTCAACCCTAACTTAGTAAAATTAACTTGGGTCGTATCCCCAAAATACCAAGCAAGCGAATCCACGCCCTCAATTTGTGCTTGAAAATTAAGGGTTAACCCGTCGAAACAGTCTGAATTATACTGTAAGGCTGTTAATTCTGGTAATGATTGAACATTTACGACGACCTGTTTTTCAACGGAGCAAAGATTGTTTGGTGCAATAATACGAGCGGTATATGTAGTAGTGTCTTTAGGCGATACTTTTGGATTAGGAATGTTTGGACTGTCTAGACCAACGGCTGGTCGCCAGCGAAAGGTGACCAATGTATTGGGGTCTGCAAACGGATTAAGTTGAACACTATCTCCTCTACAAATAGTAAGTTCCACTGGCAACAGCGCAGAGGGGTCATTATTGCCAGTTTGGAAGGTGGATGCTAAAGTCTGAGTACATCCATTTTGAGATTCAACCGTGAGGCGAATACTGCCGCCAACACCTTTTTTGACAAAAAAAGAAGGCTGCTGACCATTTAAAGTGACCGTAGTATCTTCGTAAGTAACTTCCCACTGCCAAGCACGAATTGAAGAAATGTTATCTATTGACTGATCTACTAAGGTAACTGCGGAAGAATCGCCACAATCAAAGGATTGGGTTAGAAAAGAAGCATCTATGGAGTTATTTTGTAATATTATTTCGTGATACATGGTGTCCGAGCAAATACTTGTTGGCTCTACAATAAGTTGAACGATATATTTGCCAGTATCTGGATAAGTATATGTTGGATTTTCGTCTAATGAAGTTGCCGTAGGGTCGTTAGGATAGTTGAAGTTCCAAATGAAATCGTCGGAATCGGTACTGAAGCTCTGAAAGTTAACTTCTAAATCATCACATTGTACTTCAGGCGCACCGACTCGCGCACCAATTTCTCGACACATCCCAATATTGTATTGAAAGTCGCGGCGAGTGACAGAAAGCAACTGGTCACCCCTATATTCTTCTACACAAACTCCTACCACAAACTGTCCTTGTAATTCAGGTCGTGAAAAAAGAAATCCACTACGTTCGTCTATAACGAGTGGCCGTCCTGAACCGAGTACGTTATTTAAGTTGTACGTAGGATTTACCCAAGCTAAAGTATCATAGGGTGGTGCAGCGGGGGGCTGTGGTTTTGGAAAATTGGAAGTGGCACCCGTGAATGGGGTACAAAGTTTATAAACTAGTCTATCTCCATCAGGATCTACTGCACCATGGTCATAGAAAACGGGTTCTCCTACACATATAAATATAGGCGGCCATTCTTTGAAACGAGGTGTGGAATTACAAGTTCGCATTCCATTTGCGGTTAGTACAATATCATAGGTGGCACCAGTTTCCAAAGGATTGACAACGTTTGCAATAGTTTGATTGCGGCAGCAACGTTGATATACCAAGTGGTAGCCATCTTGTATAAATTGTAATGTGACAGTATCCAAATAGGTCGCGGTATGCACACAAACATCATTTGGAATAATGAGACAATCATCTTGAAATAGTCCCCGCAAGGTGTCATCGGATACCAGCGGTACCATCAACTCCTGAAGGAAACGTCCTGTGCGTGCATTGAATACGCCTATGGAAGCGGGATCGTCAAAAGGTGCATCTTCACCGCCGTAAAAACAATCTCGATAAACACTCAACCTTATTTCGTATCGGTTACCGCCTAAACAACGATAGCCAATTTCTCCACCCACAATGTGAGAAGCGTGGAGTAGGAAAGGCATAGAAAACATAAACGCAAGCAAAATGCGTTTTAAAAGCACATTACTAAACTGGGATTGGAAACTTTTTGTAAGAAAAATGCTCATGCTCAGGGATTTCAAGTTTACAAAAATCTAGCGCGATAAAATTACTTGTTTTTTTGTCAATTGTTTTATACGAAGAAATTGAAATTGTGTTTAGGTAATGTATTGATTAGCTATTCATATTTTTCATTTTGGACAAAAAAAATTAGAGTTAAAGAAACTATTTTATGCCGCACAATCCAAAATTATAGATTACTTATTATTTAATTAAATATGGTTTAACTAATTGATAATCAGTTTTTTGATTTAAAAAATCTTTATTAAAAACCAAAGTAATTCCACAAAAAAGAATGTTTTTTTAAAAATATTTCTAACAGCTATTGCAAGGTTGAAAAAATGATGTAACTTTGCATCGCTGTTAATGAAAAACTACCATACAAATTTATTTCTTTTCGCTTTATTGCTTTCTCACTTTCCAACAGTTCAACTTTTCAGTATTGCAACATAGTTAGTTGTAATTATCAAGATTATTGCTGTATATTCGGTAAATATTGATTTACTTGGTTCAACATCATACCAGGAAGCCTGTACTAGAAAGAATATTTTAATTTTTTCTGAATATTGGGCAACAACAGGGTATATGCCATCTTCTCAAGCTATTAGACTTTGAGCTGCTTTGCAGCGCAACGAAATCATTTTGTATTTGTAAATTCAAATACAATAAATTGATTATCAAATAAATGCAATAAATTTAAAAATTTAATTGCCAAAGCTCTAATAATACTTTCCGCTATTATTTTAAAACCAACAAGTCGAAGGCTATTACTAGCGCAATAGCTAGATTTTGCCTATAAAATATTTTTAACAAGCAACGCACGCTTGTTGACAGGACGCTTATTGCTGTTCTGAAACGCTGAAACACTTATTTTTTGTACACAAATTTTAAATGCTAATTTTCACATGAAAAAGGTCAATTTTACAGAATTGCTATTGCTTCCAGTAGCCTATTTTAGAAGTATGAATAGTAGAGAACTAGTGCTAGTGCCAGTAAAAGTTTCAAAAACTAATCGTGCTTTACTACCCATTTTGGGAGTTTTACTTTTTAGTTCTTTCTTATCAGCACAAACTATTACTACTTGTAATCAATTATTTTTTGATGATGGCGGAGCTGCCCAACCTTACACAGAAAATGGTAGCAATATACCTAGTACCACTACCTTTACAATATGTCCCAGCAATCCTATCACTCAAGTTACGCACTTAGAGTTCAATCAATTTGACATAGAGCCTGGTGATGTAGTGAGGGCTTACGATGGCGTTGCGGTAGAAGCATCAGCATTAATCACTACTTCCAACACCAGCGGTTCTGGTACGGGGTCTTCTGTAGCGGATGCGCCAGGTGGTGGCAGCGTACAAGCGAGTTGCGACAATCTCACGGGTTGTCTTACCTTGCAATTCACCCGCAACAACGATGGAACAATTGGCTCGGGCTGGACATTTGCAGCCACCTGCAAAAGTCGTCCCAACTACAATTTCCCAGCCAATGGCATCACCAGCCAAATCACAAAAACATCTACTTGTGGTCAATTTGTACCCATAGAAATACCCCTGCCCACTTATACCGACTGCAACAATGGCGCGCTGGTGGTATCTACCGATTGCAGTCAAGCGACTGTGGCGTCGGGAAGTACGAACGCTACGATAATCGTAAATGCACCAATTGGAAAAACAACCGTGACCTTCACCAGTCCACTATTCCCATCCCAGCAACACAAAATTGTGTTAAATGTGTATCCACCAAATTTAACTTGCAATGATGAAGTTTCGGTGTCCTTACTCAACGAGTGTACCGTAGCCCTCACCCCCGATATGATATTAGAAAACCCATGTATGGGCGACTATTTCACATACCAGATTAGGTTTGTTGACCCCAATCTGAATCAGCAATCAGACGTGCGGGTGATTGGACAAACACTCGATGGCTTTCCTATCGTTGACTTATCTAATCTCACTTGTGGCACTAAACTTACTCTAACGGTAACCCGTACTACAAATATCAACTGTGGTAACGACATCGTGGAAGAGTGCACAGGCGACCTTATCGTTACCGACCGAGTAGCTCCTATTTTAATGGGAGAAGTGGATGAGTACATTATCCCTTGTTATTATGACACACAAGCCTTGCTAGGTCGTCTGAACGCTATACCACGCGACGGCAGAGGTGCAACCCTTGTCCTAAATCCGCTAGGGGTAAATGTGCCTACGAATAATTATGACTTGCCACTTGTTATTGAACCTGTATCGCGCGTGTTTGGTATTCAAGAAGCTTGTGCTGCTGAATTTACGGTCAGTGCTTGGCAGGAGATTGTTTATGACTGCACTACAAACGCTTTCTCGGGACTTATCGCCAGTGCGGACGATCCAATTTGGGCGCTTATCGAAACGGAGGTAATAGGTACTCCAGCACTTTTTAGGTCTTACTTTCGTGTTGTGCAGGCTGTGGATGACTGCGGCAATGAATCAAATATTGCTATTCAGCGCATTGTGGTGGTGCAGCCCGATTTGGTTTTTCCCGAACTTGAAATTGAGCTTCCGTGTGACGCAGACCCTGATCCACTGGCTATTTACCAACGCTGGGCAAGTGACCCTGACTGGTACGCGGACTACGGTACATATATCCCGAATTTCGACCCTACACCACTTGATGTAAATGGAAATTTTAATCTCTTAGGTGGGCTAGATGATACTTATTTTACTAATGCAAGTGGCGATGAGGTTCCTTTATTCCCTAAGGATGGCGCATGTGGATATGCGGTAGATTGGCAAGATTCTAACCCTATTTATTCTTGCGAAAATAGCTATAAAATATTCCGCGAATGGACTGTATTTAATTTCTGCGATGGGCATTTAGAGCTAATAGATATAGTACCAACAGGTAGTTAAAGTAGGCGACCACGAAGCTCCTTCGTTGGAACTTTTGAGCGTACTAAGCACGGGAAGCGTTTTTTATAATTGTGTGGCTCAAGCTATTTTGCAGGTAGATGTGAAGGATAATTGTGATAGTGAAGTTCGCGCCTTTGTGGATTTACAAAACGATAATATCCCAGAAGCAGAGTTTGAGTTGATTAATGGTGTCATTAAATTGCCTAATGTGCCTATAGACGAGCTTATACAGTTTTCTATTCGTTTGGTAGATGAATGCGGCAATAGTGGCACTTACGGTCCATTCACTACGACTATATCAGATAATATTCCACCAGTTGCTATCTGTGAAGGTCGCCGCAGTGTATCACTTGGCTTGGATTGTGAGGTGATTGTACCAGCTACTGCATTTGACGACGGTTCTTATGATAACTGTGGCAGTGTTTCTTTTAGCGTAGCTCGCATGGATGCTATTGGTGAAGAGGTGTTCAGCGAGGGCTTTAATACTAGTTTTTTTGAAGGCGACGAAGATTTTTTTGAGCCTAACATATCGTTTAGCAAAGCGGACTTAGCGGGACTATGCGAGGGGGTGGTAAAAGTGGTATTCCGCGTCAAGGATGGAAATGGCAATTTGAATTATTGTATGACGGAGGTGGAGTTGCAGGATAAGATTGCGCCTATTCTGGTTAGTCAGAATTTAACAATACTTTGCGACGCTCCAGCAGCAGATGATTTTATTAGTGCTGCTACTTCCAGTCAATCAAGCCAAGCTATTGAGGCTCTTTTGAACACTGCTGGAGCTTTTTCTGATGCCTCAGGTGCAGCATATATTGCTATGGAAACGGATAACTGCGACAATGCGACTTTCGTTGTAGATGCTGTAAATACGCGCCAGTTTGATGCCACTTGCCGAAGAGGGGTAATCCGAGTGAGCTATCAAGCTGTAGATGCTTGTGGCAATGTTTCTTTACCAGGAACAGCGACGGTCACTTTTACTGGCAATAGCGACTGGATTATGAATTTTCCTACCGATGCGGAAGTGTTCTGCGAGGGAACATCAGGAGTGCCGAGTGCAGCTACACTAGATGATATTTTAACTAATTTTGGATGCGATAACTGGGGATTGGAAGTAGCAGATGAATTATTTAGTAGTGAAGGTAACGCATGTAGCCAAATAGTAAGAACGTATCACTTGATTAATTTTTGTACTTGGAATCCGTCTAATACTGAAATAGCAGTGATTGAGCGTCCTAAGGATTTAATTTTAGACCCATTATATACGGTCGCTCTGCGCTACCGCGACACGGACCACAATGGCATTAATGATATTGATGACGGCAACGAGGATGGAGATTTACAGGGCTATCCAACGCCAAATGAGCCTGTTTATGTTTATAAAAGTGTAGCGGACCGAGTTAATGTATTTCAGCCTATTCGCATACCATTCACGAGCACTCAAATTGAGCGTATTAATGATTTGAACGAAGCTATTGCATTTGACCCTTATGATGTTACAGGATTGACTTTTGATGCAGATTTCGTGGTTTTAGATAGACTAGATGTTGCTTACCAAAATATTCCTGTTTATCCAGCTATTTCGCAGTTTTCTGGCGTGACGGCTCATTACGTGAGCGCACAGTCTTACGGCAATATTTTGTACCGCCAAATTCTTCGTATCAACGATGTAACTGCACCAACTATTGAGGTGACTGCCAATGGACCATTTTGCGATATTAACGCTACGGACTGTACGGCACCAGTGAGCGTAAAATTTAAGGTAGTAGAATCTTGTTCCCAAACTATCGGGTTAACTTATGAACTTGTGGCTTTTGCAGGAACTGTTGATGAGTTGGTTTTAACTACAGACCCGTTTGGTGGAATTACAGCGATAGACAATGAGTACACAATTGCAGGGCAGTACCCAGTTGGAAAACATTTACTCCAAATTCGGGCAGTGGATGGTTGTACGAACGCTGTAAGGATGGATATTCCTTTTGAAGTCACCGATTGCACAGCTCCAGTAATTTCCTGTCTGTATGGGCTTGCTATAGATTTGATGCCAACAGGTAGCGTGACTATCCAAGCCACTGACTTTGAGAGTAGTTCTACTGACAACTGTTCCGACGTGCGATTAACTTTTGCAGACCCTAGCATACATCCAGATTCTACTACTAGATTACTTTCGTGCGAAAATGGAGAACTGGGTTTTGTTGTGGTGGATATTTGGGCACAAGACGCATCAGGAAATACTGCTTATTGTAGCACGTTTATCAATGTACAAAACAACCCACAAAACAATACAATGCCTGACCAATGCCCTACACCAGGTGCTATGATTGCAGGTGCGATAAATACGATTGCGGGTGACAAAGTAGCTGATGTCAACTTAACATTATCAGGCTCTAGAAGCGATAAACAACAAACGAGTGATGCGGGTGAATATCAATTTGCAGGGCTAGCGACGAGCTACGATTACACAATTACTCCACAGCGAGATGATAACCCTTTGAATGGTGTCTCTACGCTAGATTTGGTGCTGCTTTCTAAACATATTCTTGGTGTGGAGTTACTTGCTACTCCTTACCAATTAATTGCTGGAGATGTAAATAATTCGGGCTCTATCACTACGTTTGATATTGTAGCTTTGCGTAAATTGATTCTTGCAATAGATACTGAATTTACAAACAATACTTCATGGAGATTTATACCAAAAGATTACGAGTTTTTGAACCCAATTTATCCGTTTGGAGAGGATTATCCAGAGGTAATGAATTTTAATGATTTAGACGCTAACCATCTGGCAGCAGACTTTATAGCTATCAAAATCGGAGATTTAAACGCTTCTGCCATAGTCAATAGCTCTACTCAGCTAGAAAATAGAGTTGCTTCTACGCCTTGGCATTTCCAGACAGCAGATGCTACGCTAGAGACTGGCGACTTTTACACTGCTTATTTTGAAACTGATGGCAGTGACTTAGAGGGTTTCCAGTTTACGATGCAATTTCAAGGGGTTGAAGTGGTGCAGGTATTGCCAGCAGAACTTGGGTTGGAGCACTTTGGTGTTTTTGAGGATGCACTCACGGTGAGTTGGAATGGTCAGGCTAGTAGTAATAGTATGTTCGGGTTGGTGCTGAGGGCAAACACGGCTGTATCTTTGAGTGAAGCGGTGATTATATCTTCTGACCGCACACAAGCTGAGGCTTATTCAAGAGCAGGAATGGTACAGCCAGTCGCTATTAATTTCGCTAGCACTAGTCCCGTGCTGTTGCAGAACGAACCTAATCCGTTCGAGGATGAGACGGTGATTGGATTTGTGCTGCCTACTACGGATTATGCGACGCTGACGCTGTATGATTTGAGTGGAAAGATGGTGCAGGAGTTTACAGGTACTTTCGCGGCGGGCTATCACGAGGTAATTGTGAGAAGTGATGCATTGCCTTTAGGTGTCTTGTATTATACTCTCGCAACGTCGGATTTTGTAGGGACGAGAAAGATGGTTTTGGTGAAGTAGATGTTATGTTGAGGTGTGGTGAATAGGAATGACTTTTTGTGAAGTAGCATTGAAATTACCATCTCTACTTAGGTAGAGATGGTTTTTTTTTTGTGATGAATTGCCTGCTGCGGGCTATGTTTGGAAATATAAGCGGAGAATGGCGAGCAGGAGTAATTGTAACGGATAGACGAACCGTAGTTATTTATTGGGATTTATAATTATTTTTCTTAGATGTATCTTTAATTTTGTTTTTGCGTAATAATTTATGTGATGCAATTTGTGATTTGCTTTGTGCATAAATGCAGTTACTTTGAGTATTGTCAATTTACGGTCTTTTTGTGTAGGTGTAAAAAAGTTTTGTTAAGGTAAATAGCTAAATGTTAATGGCGAGTTGTGTAGCATCAGTGCGTAATTTATAAAATGTTCACTACCGATAATAGCTGTTGGTTTTTTGGTGAACTTTTAAATTTTCTAAGAAAATGAGATGGTCAACAAAGTTTCCTTTACGTAGTTGACAGTGCTGAATAAAAAAGATATTGATTAGGCTATCGAATGCTTTGGATACGGTCATGTGTTATAGCTAGTTTTGAGATGACCAGCCAGTAAGACTTAGCGTTATTTTTGAAGCTTAGATTTACTCTTACACAATGGATTTGCTTGAGCAGACGCAGAGATTAAGCATAGCAATTTCATTTGTTTTTTATCATAACAAAGTTGTAATCCATGTTAAAGATAGACTTATGCCGATTTGCATTTTGGATGTTTCGCAGTTTTTTAGTTGTCTCTATGTCTTTTATTTTTACAGGATGGACTAAAATATCGTCATCTAACGTCAGTCTCTTGAACAAAACGTCAAGCAGTGATTTCTATTTCCTTACGTCCAGAGTATCTGATAATCAAGTACCTTTAGTTGCTATTTTTGAGCCAGCGAACCTTAAAATTTTTAGTAATGGTGAGCCTATCAATGTGGTGGTCTCTGCTTTTGATTTTGATGGAAGCAGTCACCAAAGTAGATTTATTTTGAATGGTTCATTAATTAGTACTGATAATTCTTTTCCTTATTCTTGGACAGGATTACCTGCTTTACAGAGTCTTACGGTCGGCACTTATACCTTACGCGCCTTAGCCACTGATAATCTAGGCGCTACTTCCGAACATGTTATTACGTTTTTTGTAGCAGGTGGTGGTGTTAATAACCAAAGTCCAACTGTATCCTTTGAAGTACCGTTCAATAATCAACAGTTTCCTAGTAACTCTAACCTGTATGTTAAAGCCAATGCTTCGGATGGCGATGGTAGCATTTCAAAAGTGGATTTATTTGTCAATGGTGTATTTTTACGTACTGAAACTACTGCCCCTTTTGAATGGGGTACAGACGTAGCTGATACGCGGCTTTTTAGTATGCAGGCTGGAAGCTATACGCTTAAAGCAGTGGCTACTGACAATAAAGGAGCTATCGCAGAAACTAGTATTGTTGTAACTATCGTTGGAGGTGGAACAAGTAACACTCCGCCAACTGTGTTTTTTACTGCACCGACAAACGAACAGTCGTTTCCTTTAGGCACTAACCTTTCCGTCTCGGTTAATGCCACAGATAACAACGGCATCGTGAATAACGTAGAGCTATTCTTCAATGGTAGTTCACTTGGGCAAGACCCTAGCGCACCATACACTTGGGGAACAGGTCTCACTGCGCTACAAAATTTACAAGCGGGCACTTACACGCTACGTGCCGTAGCGACTGACAATGAAGGAGCTAGAGGAGAACAAACGATATCTATAACTGTAGTAGCGAACAATAACATACCGACTGTACAATTCACTAGTCCACTTAACCAGCAAATCTTTCCAGCAGGTACGGATTTACAAGTAGCCGTCACAGCAAGCGACAGCGATGGCTCTATTGCAAACGTAGAGTTATTTTTTAATGGTAACACTTTAGGGCAAGATGCTACTGCTCCTTATAATTGGGGTGCTACCGTTGCGCAACTCCAGGATTTGTCCGCAGGTACTTATACTTTACGTGCTGTGGCTACTGACAATGAAGGAGCTAAAGGAGAACAAACGATATCTATTACCGTTACACCTAACACGAGTAATAATGTACCACCAACGGTTAACTTTAGTTTTCCAAGCAATCAACAAAATTTTCCAGTTGGTGTAAATATCTTAGTTGTAGCAAGCGCGACAGATAGTGATGGAACCGTTGCTGGCGTAGAACTTTATGTCAATGGTGCTTTGTTGCGAAGAGATAACATCACACCGTATCAATGGGGTGATTTATCGTCAGACACTGCTATTCGCAACTTACAAGCGGGGAACTATATCCTTCGCGCGGTGGCTTATGACAATTTAGGTGCGACAGGAGAACGAACTATTACCATGACAGTAGGTAGTGGTAGCGCAAATCAACCACCAAACCTAAGTTTTACTGCTCCCACAAATAATCAAACTTTCCCCACAGGCACTAATCTCATGGTAGAAACAAACGCCTCCGATCCTGATGGCACCATAGCTCATGTGACGCTCTACCTCAACAATGTGCTAGTCCGTCAAGATGTAGCGTTACCTTTTCGTTGGGAAGGCACTACCGACCCTGCCTTGCGCAACCTACAAGCGGGCACTTATACGCTTCGTGCTGTGGCTGAAGATAACGCAGGAGCGAGTAAGGAACAAACTATCCAAATCACGGTGCAACCTGACAATAATACTGGAACAGTACCCGTTGTTCGCTTCCTGATTCCTACCCATAATGATACGCTGCTGCAAGGTAGTAACCTTGTAGTGGAAGTTAGTGCTACTAGCAATGGTAGTGCGATTACCAAAGTGGACCTATTTAGAGATAATGTTTTTATACGAACCGAAGCTGCTGCACCTTACGAATGGGGAAAATCAACTACTAATGATGCTACTTTACGTAACCTGCAAGCAGGCAAGTATCAATTCAAAGCAGTTGCCACCAATAGCAAAGGCGAGACAGGAGAAGCAGCCATCACCATCATTGTAAAAGCAACGGAGGTTCCTCCTGTTGTACCTCCGATTACTCTAAAATTCGTTGAACCAAGCGACCAACAGATACTGCCTAGAGGCACCAATCTGTACGTCTTGCTAGAGGTACAAGATACAATTAGTGGTGTAAAAGGAGTAGAACTATCCATCAACGACAGACCACTTCGACAAAAACGAACAGCCCCTTTTGACTGGAACGGAACACTCAGAAGTGACACGCTACTTCGCAACTTACAGTCTGGTACTTATTCCCTAAAAGCACTCGCCGTCAGCAATAGAAGAGACTCTGTGCGAGCGATGATTTCTATTATTATCAACGAGCCGCCAAGCCTCAATTTTATTACCCCTTTAGACCAACAAACTTTCAAAGCAGGAGACAATATTTTAGTCAACATAGAAGCAGCAGACACGGATGGTACAGTAGCCGATGTAGCACTGTATTTGAATAACCAATTAATACGCAGAGATGGCGCTTTACCT
Source organism: Saprospiraceae bacterium (assembly GCA_012031785.1). GTDB lineage: Bacteria > Bacteroidota > Bacteroidia > Chitinophagales > Saprospiraceae > JAAUTG01. The sequence goes on from JAAUTG010000081.1 coordinate 16,649, forward strand.
TACGAATGGGGCGTTAACGACCCTGCACTCCAAAATCTAGAGATTGGCACTTACCAGTTACGCGCGGTTGCTACTGACAATAGAGGTAGCACTGTAGAAAAAGAAATACAAATAGAAGTTATTTCGCCGAACAGCCTGCCTGAAGTCTCCTTTAACATGCCTTTCGACGGGCAACGGCTACCTTCGGGAACAAACCTTGCTGTCAATACAAGTGCCACAGACAAAGATGGTATTATCCAAAGTGTCACACTTTACCTCAACGACCAACTTATCCGAGAGGATTTGGCTGCACCTTATGAATGGGGAACATCCAACACCCAAGACCTAACTCTCCGCAATTTACTGCCTGGTCTTTACATCCTCAAAGCCGTGGCTAAGGATAATCAAGGTGGTATCGGGGAAGCGATTATTGACATCGAGATTTACAATACGCCACCCACCATTATTTTTGATACGCCACTTGACCAAGAAGCAATTCCTTCTGGTATTGATTTATATGTCAATATAGGTGCTTTTGATAGTGATGGCTCGGTAGCAAACGTGCGCCTCTTTTTGAACAACCAATTAATTCGTCAGGACAACACTGCACCTTACGAATGGGGGAACGCCTACCTCCAACGATACTGCCTTAAAAAACATACAATCAGGTAATTACATTCTTCGTGCAATAGCCACCGACGACGACGGAGAATCCTCAGAATCTATCATCACTATTCGCGTATTCCAATCCAACCAAGTGCCTATCGTTGCTTTTGACACGCCCTTGAATCAACAAGTAGTAGAAGCTGGTACAGATTTATATGTCAATGTAGGTGCAATAGACGTAGATGGTACTGTGGCAGGAGTTGCCCTTTACCTCAACGGACAGTTCGTGAGAACAGATGCCGTAGTACCTTACGAATGGGGAAGGACAAATCAGAATGACATTCTGTTAAAAAAATATGCAACCTGGCACTTAT
>JAAUTG010000082.1 GCA_012031785.1 Saprospiraceae bacterium
TAATCAGATAGAAAGCTGATTACCGTGTTATTGAATTGATGTTACATGGTTGGCTCTAATGATGCGCTCTGATTTGTACTGACATTTGTGTCCATAATAAGCAAAGCCTTGAAACACTTTCGCTTCTTTTTCCTCCAAATTTTAAGTACATAGAGTTGTTACAATTGCAGTTTACGACTACTTTTGCAGTTTACCACCTTTATTATGGCACACGTTGTATGTTTTACTTTTAATCCTTTCCAAGAGAACACTTATTTGGTGTATGATGAGACCAAATCTTGCCTCATTATTGATCCTGGCTGCTATGAGGCAAACGAAAAAACGCGCCTTATGCAGTTTATTCAACAAAATCGCCTTACTCCAGTTCGATTGCTGAACACACATTGTCATATTGATCATGTGTTTGGTAATGCGTTTGTAGCAACAACTTACAGCTTGGGGCTAGAAATACACGAAGGAGAAGAAGCTGTGTTGAATTTTGTGCCACAGGTAGCGCAACTTTATGGCATACCTTACCTTGAGCCTTCGCCAAAACCTACTCACTATCTTGTGCCAAACACTACGATTGAATTTGGGAACACTGAACTAAAAATCCTTTTTGTTCCAGGACATTCGCCAGCTAGTGTTGCTTTTTACAGTGCAGCAGACCAATTTGTGATTGCAGGGGATGTGCTGTTCAAGGATAGTATAGGAAGGACTGACCTGCCTGGAGGTAATCATCAAACTTTATTGGACAGCATTCAGAAAGAACTTTTATCGCTCGACGATGATGTACTGGTGTATTCAGGGCATGGACCGAAAACTTCTATCGGTCGAGAACGAAGAAATAATCCCTTTTTGGCTCACTTGGTTTAGTTTGCTTGGGCTCGAGATTACAGTGAATCTCCTGCTTCATAAATCCATTCTGGGGCATCGTCTATTGCTTGGCGCAACAATAAATTGAGTTGGGCTGCATGATGCTGCACATGGCGCATGTTGTATAATAAAATCTCTACTACTTGATAGCGCATGGTTTCCGATTCATTAATCCAATAGCTATTGGCAATTTCTGTAGTTAATCCAGCAATTAAATCGTGGCATTTTTTTCTACAAAATTGTAGGTAGTTACTGAGTTCTTCTTTGGTGTAAGTTCTTTCTGGCATTCGGTCTTCAAATTCTGAAAGTGAGAATGGACTGGGTGGCAGAAAACTTTTAGGCGTAAGCGTCAAATAATAGTCTAAGAAGAACAAGCAATGGTAAGCGTTGTACCAAAATTTCCTTTCCGTATCCCAAAAGCTATCGGGGCAAAGCGTTATAGCATTGTCAAGCATATCAATACTTGCCCCAAATTGCCGCCAAATCGTGGCTTTCAATAAATTATCCATATTGTTTATTTTGTTGTTGCCTTGAAATAATCCCACGCTTCTTTGGCTACAATTTGCTAATACTCGGTTTTGTTTAAAGAAAAAATACGGTTTGCCAGATGAAAAGTCTTGGTAATGAAACCAAATAAAGCATCAATCATTTTTGTAATCAACTTATTGCCTATTCAATTTGATTTAGTTTTCTTAGGTACAGGGTCATAGCCGTGTCCACCCCAAGGATGGCATCGGCTGATTCTTTTCGCGCCTAACCAAATGCCTCTCCACACCCCCCATTCTTCAATAGCTTCAATGGTGTAAGCAGAACAAGTTGGTAAGTACCGACAATTGCGCCCTAGCAATGGCGAGATAGTCCATTGATAGATACGAATAAGGATAATGAAAAATGTTTTACCCAACTGGTTCATACTTTGCGTTTTGAAGGATTTGAACACCTGACCTAAAAGTATGGTTGTATCAAAAGTATTATCTTTTCCTCAACCAGCCGATTCGTTTACTTGTTTGTCTTCCACGCAGCGAGTAGCAGGTTAAAAAATATTTTGAATTTACAATTAAACGATGTCAACAGTAGTAACAGATTATCAAACCTTTGTGAATCTAGCAGAACAATCAGCATATCAAAACACGCTTATTAAAATTACCTTGAGTAAGCCGCGTCAGGTATCAGATTTAAAAAAACGTTTTTATCCGACTAATTGAAGTAAAAGGGAAAACTACTTGGTCATTTACTTATCGCTATCAAACAAGGGATGAAGTAAAAAACTATGACAGTAGAGAGGCTTGCAGATTGATTGAAGCGTATTTAACGATTGATTTTTTTATTGGTCATTTGTTTGCTGTGGATAAAGATGTGGTGGTGGAAAGTTCTAAAAAGGGTAAAACTAGAATACAAACCCAAAAGCCAACGCTAGTGACACCTATTACTCGACAACACGATAAGCCAAAACAACGCTTTGTGCAACCCGAACGTCCTTATTTGCATTCATTGGGGATTACCGCCGAAAACGGTACTGTCACTAAACAAGGGCAAGCGAAATACAAACAAATTGATAAATACATTGAGATTTTACATCATTTGATGGCAGAAGTGGAACTACCTTCCCCACTCAAAATCGCAGACATGGGCAGCGGTAAAGGCTACCTTACTTTTGCTTTATACGATTATTTGACCAACGTGCAGCAACGCCAAGTGGTCTTGCAAGGTATTGAACTTCGACCACAATTAGTGGAACTCTGCAACCAAATTGCTCAAGCATTAAGTTTCGATGATTTATCTTTTTCAGCGCAAGATATTAACGATTTCTCTGCATCGAATCTGGATCTATTGATTGCCCTACACGCTTGCGATACAGCCACAGATGTTGCGATTGCCAAAGGTATCCATGCAAATGCTAAGATTATCGTTTGCGCGCCTTGCTGCCACAAGCAAATTAGGCAGCAAATGAAAGGCAGTCTGAATTTACAACCAATTTTGAAGCACGGCATTTTAGAAGAACGACAAGCGGAAATTCTTACCGATGGCATCAGGGCGTTGTTGCTGGAAGCGCATGGTTACGCAACCAAAGTATTCGAGTTTATTTCCACTGAACATACTGGAAAAAATCTAATGATTGTGGGTATTCAACAGCATCGTCCCAATCCGAAAGCCCTAGAACAAGTAAACATCTTAAAGCAACAATTCGGAATTGAATTTCATTATTTGGAACGACTATTGGAAGCCACAGTTTGATTGATGTGATGAGTGAGCAGCAAGGAGTAGTCAACTCATTACTTTATCACTCATACCTTGTATTGTCCGCTATTAAGATAAATACTTTGCTTCAATAGGCATTCTTCGTCCCATCCCAAAGGCTTTAGAAGAAACGCGCAGCACAGGTGCGGTTTGATGACGTTTAAACTCATTGATGTTGACTAAGCGAAGTACCCGTTTCACTAAATGTTCTTCAAAACCTAGTGCAATCAGTTCTTTGGGGCTTTTTCGTTGTTCAATATATTGGTACAAAAGCTGGTCGAGAATAGCGTAATCTGGCAAACTATCTGCATCTTTTTGGTTGGGACGTAACTCTGCGGAAGGCGCTTTTTCAATAATCTGTGTCGGAATCATCGTTTTGTGGCGGTTCATGTAATGGGCTAAGGCATAGACTTCCGTTTTATAGAGATCACCAATTACAGAAAGCCCGCCACACATATCGCCATACAAAGTACCGTATCCTACTGCCATTTCGCTTTTATTGGAAGTATTAAGTAGGATATTTCCAAATTTATTACTAAAAGCCATCAAGAGCATACCTCTAATACGTGCCTGTATATTTTCTTCCGCTAAACCAAAGTCAGTAGCCCAGAAGTGCGGTTTTAAAACTTCCATGTAAGTTTCGTAAACGCTTTCAATCGGTAATAAATCATACTGAATACCTAAATTTTGAGCAAGTTTTCTTGCGTCCAATACAGAATGGTCAGAAGAAAATTGAGAAGGTAACAGCAGCACACGTACATGATCCGCGCCTAAAGCCTCTACAGCTAGTACCGCCACGACTGCCGAATCAATGCCACCTGAAAGTCCAAGAATAACCTTTTTGAGACCTAGTTTTACAAAGTAATTGCGAATACCCATCACCAGTGCATCGTGAATCAAGGTAATCTTATCTTTGGCAAGCTCTTTGCTTTGGGTAGTTTGTATCACTTCTTCTAAGTCGTAAACTCGCAAGCATTCTTCAAAATAAGGCATTTCATCCACCACACAGCCATCGGGAGACATGACGATTGAACCCCCATCAAATAAAATTTCTGTTTGCGCCCCCACTTGATTGACGTAGAACAAGGGCAAATGATACCTTTCCACATTGGCGCGCAGGACTTTAATACGTTCTTTAGCGTGGTCATAAGCAAATGGAGATGCCGATACATTAATCATTAAATCGGGCTGTTGAGGCATCAACTGATCCATCGGACAGATGGTGTAAAGCGGATTTTCATTACCCAAATTCCACAAATCTTCACAAACAGTAAGTGCAATGCGCTTACCCTTGAAAGTAACAATTTGAAAATGCTTAGCAGGCTCGAAATAGCGGTATTCGTCAAAATATCATAAGTCGGCAGTAATGCTTTATGCTGAACGTGTGCTATCTTTCCATCCGCTAAAAAAAAAGCGGCATTGAATAAATCTTTACCTTCTGGCAGTGGATTTCGAGCTACTGAACCTACCACAATGGCAATATCCTGTGCGGCAGTGGCGAGTTGTTGCACACTATGTGCTGCATGGTCAATAAAATCGCTAAACTCTAAAAAGTCACGCGGCGGATAGCCCACTGTCGCTAACTCTGGAAAGCATATCAAATCTGCTCCTTGTGCTTTTGCAGCGGCTACTGCCGTAAGCATTTTATGGAGGTTTCCTTCAAAGTTTCCTACGTGGTAATTCTGCTGTGCGAGTGCAATTTTCATAGCTCAATTTGTCTTTGTTCGAGTCTGTTTAAAAAGGTGTTGCTACGCCATTCACTTTTGCCCAAATACAATTATTTTAGCGTTCCTCAATTTACAGGTTCTCCATGTAAATAGCCAAACGCCACTAGTGAATCGTATCACATCAGCTAGTAACAACTAATCTATCGGAATGTTCCTGTGAACCAGTTCGATGGATTGATAAGAAAGGCAGGTAGAATCTATCCTACTTTTACTAAGGACAAGCAACTTATCTTACACGGCTAAAGCCCCAAAACCAACTGCGGAACGTCAGATTAATCCTCTTGCTTTTAACTCCAAATATTTATTTAACGTATTGATAGACAAATCTTCAGGTCGTGTGAGGATGGACTGAATGCCGAATTGTTGTAATTTTTGTACAATAGCTCGCTTTTCGGAGACGAATTTTTGAGCAATGGTTTGATAATAAATACCTTCCAATGTTTTGGCTTCTTGTTGAGAAAAATCCTTAATCTCAGTATTTTCGAAGAAAACAACTACCAATAAGTGCGTTGTGTTGATGCGCCGCAAAATTGGTAAAGCCCTATCCAAAGCATACATACTTTCAAAATTGGTGTAAAGCATCAAAGGCTTCTTCCACTGATGAGTTTTCGGGTGGCATAGTAAAGTAACTCAAAATTGGACTCACCTTGGCGTTCTCTTTCATTGTAAAGCGCAGTTAAAATTTTGTTCAACTGTCCAGCCTTGCTATCCGCTTTAATGATAGTTCCCATTTTATCCGAAAAAGTCAATAAACCAGCGCGATCATATTTTTTGAGGATAATATTGGAAAGTGCCAAAGTGCTGTTGATAGCATAATCCAACAGACTCAATCCATTAAAAGGCATTTTCATGTTGCGGCTCTTGTCAATGATGCTGTATGCTTGTTGTGCCCTTTCATCTTCATATTTGTTAACCATGAGTTTGGCTTGTCGGCTACTGGCTTTCCAATTGATGCTTCGGTAATCATCCCCACGCACGTAGTTTTTTACATGGTCAAACTCGTAGCTATGCCCAATTCTACGCATTTTTTTCACGCCTTGATAAATGGCACTGCTATTAAAAGCCCTTAATTCTAACTTTCTCATCTGTAAAATAGAAGGATAGACAGGAATCATTTGAGCTTGAGCAATACGCATTCGCCGCTCTAAAAATCCAAAGTTAGTGCTTAAAAATAGATTAAGATTGCCAAAATGATGCTCGCCACGCTCTAATGGACGGAGTTCATAGCTAAGTTTTTGTGTGGTTTCTGGAAGCAGAGTTAGTTTCATTTCAAAATCACGAATCTGAAACTGCACTGGCAACTCATCAATAAATCGGATATTCAAGGCAATAGGCGCTTGATTTTCTATATGGACTTGAACGTTATTAACATCGCTCAAAGAAAGTAACTTGGGGGTTTTGCGATGGGCTTTTACTTCTACTTGGCGATTAAACAAACGAATACCATCTAGCAATACCAAAGCTACCGCCATTACAAAAATCGCTAATGCGACAGGTAAAAGCAGCGCGAGAGGATAGCTCAATAAGAAAAGAAATATGACCCCACTGAACAACCAAAAAAAACGATCGGAGAGATATAAGTCTTGCCAAATTTTTTTCATCCTATTTCTAATTGGTTTTGTTAAGATTTTTTGTGATTTTCAAAAGTTAGTGACGACTATCAATAAGGACGTGCCAGCATTTGCCACTCGAAACAGTTGTGTTTGAGCAAGTAGCTAGTGACTTAACACAAGCAACTTAAGCTCTTTCACCAAATAATAAACTTCCAATTCGTACCATCGTGCTGCCTTCTTCTATTGCCAAAAGATAATCACCAGACATCCCCATCGAAATCTCTTTGAAATCAGACTGTTGTGCGAAAAAATCGCGCTTTAGCGCATCAAAATAGCCTCGTAAATTGCGAAATTCGCTTCTAATTGTCACCTCATCTGCCGTGTTAGTTGCCATACCCATGACACCGCAGATATTTACGTGATGAAATGTCGAATAGGTTTCTGATTTTAACATACTTACTGCCTCCTCCCAGGTTAAGCCGTACTTAGTGTCTTCAGCAGCAATTTTGAACTGCAATAAGCAATTGACTACTCGCTGATTTTTAGCAGCTTGTTTATCAATGGCTTCTAACAATTTTAAACTATCCACTGAATGAATAAGATGGACAAAAGATGCAACATACTTAACCTTATTACTTTGTAAGTGTCCAATCAAGTGCCAATGAATATCTTTAGGTAAGGCTTCGTACTTTTCCACCACTTCCTGCACTTTGTTTTCCCCAAAATGACGTTGCCCTTGTGCATAAAGTTCCAAAATTTGCGCTACTGGCTTAGTTTTGGACACTGCCACTAGCGTAGTGCTGGTGGCTTGGAGTTCATTTAATATCTTTAATAACATATTATTGTTGCATCGTACTTGTTGGAGAAGAAAAGGCGGCCACTCTATCAAGATTTTTAATCAAATAAACTATGAATTTCTCGCTGTACTAAATTGATGACCTTCCCTAAATCTTCGGGATTGTTCTCAAAGTCAATTTCGTCTGAATTGATAATCAATAATTTACCTTGCTTATAGCCACTTATCCAATCTTCGTATCGGTCGTTTAAGCGTTTTAAATAATCCAAACTCATGTTGCCCTCGTAAGCCCTGCCTCTTTTTTGGATATGATCCACTAGAGTTGCGACGTTAGCACGCAGATAAATCAAAATGTCTGGCGCACTAATTTGTTGACACATTGTTTCAAATAAATCCAAATAATTGTGATAATCACGCGAAGGCATTAACCCCATGTCGTGTAGATTAGGCGCAAAAATGTACGCATCTTCATAAATGGTACGGTCTTGCACCACTGCACGTTCGCCTTTCTGTATTTTTAAAATTTGCTTGTACCTGCTATTGAGAAAGTAAATCTGTAAATTGAACGACCAGCGTTTCATATCGTGATAAAAGTCATTCAAATAAGGATTATCCTCCGTAGATTCGTAGTGAACATCCCAACCAAAATTCTTTGCTAATTTGGTACATAAGGTCGTTTTGCCTGCTCCAATATTTCCAGCGATGGCAATATGTTTTATCATAATAAGTTGAAATCGTTATTCTTGTGCAATGATAAAAAAAGTAATTGGAAAATCCGAAACGAATAACGAATATTTATGGTAATTGCGTACACAACTAAAGATTGTTTGTGGTTTTTAGATAAAAAGCCGTAGCCTCAAAATCATTAATTAGTTGCACCACTTCAAAGGCTTCAAACCGAAAATACTCTGTAAAATCAGCTATTCGATATTGATGAGTGCGGTATTTTCGCTTAAAAAATGGTTCTAAAAAGGCAACTTTAGGTAGCTGAAAAATCACTTCGACAGTTGGCGTAGCAAAAACGGAGTTCACATCAGCCTGTATTTCCGAAAGGCGTTCCTTCAACGTTCGAGAAGTAAGCCCAATTTTATAAAAAAGGTGATAATCGCTGCTTTGTATTTTTAGAAAGTACAGCGAAAAGCGTTGAAAATACTGAAGGTCTTGTTCATACAGTGCTATTTTTTGATTGATTTCTAACATTTTGTAGCGCGTAGAGTGATATTGTGTGAGTGCCTGAACGAAAGCGGAAAAATGTGAAGGCAACAAGAAGTATCTGGCAAAAGCGATTGCTCGTTCCAAATAAAATCCTTGATTTGTTGATAAAATAGCATACTTTCTTTGCTATCTAAGCTAGGATGAGGCTGCATTTTCAACTGCTGCATCCCTTCACGAAGCGTACTTTGCAGATGGGTTTGCTTACGATGTAGCCATTGTTGTTGCTGCAATAGCCTTCTTTTTCTCTGGTGAATATTTTGATACGTTGAAGTCGCTGCTTCTAGCAAAGTGAGGTGCAAAGGTAAGTTTTGGTTTAATCCAAAAAATAAATTTGCATTGATACTCAAGCAACTATCGCCCAAGTGTGCGAAATGATGGGTTATTACTTTTCCCTTTTTCGCAGAAAGTGGGCTGCCACAATAAGGGCAGAGTAGGTCTGTTTTTCCGCTCTTTACTTCAGAAATATGAATGAGTCGCCCGTCCTTTGCTCCATAAGGTAGCACCATGTACGCAATGTTTAATATTTTGAAATTCTGTCAAAAAAACAACAAATTAAAGTGTTGCATTATTTTTTCCTGATATTCATCATCGTAGCCAATAGGTGTAACGATCTGGCTAATATTTGACGCTTGATCGTTCAACAAGTGTTTTTTTTATGACTAAAGTTTGCAAATAAATAAATTTGTGGCATCGTTTAATGAATTGGCGAGATAATTATAACTAATATTACGCAGTTTGATAATTGTATTTCGGCTATTCGCTTTTCAAAAAGGTTTCTCATATTTGTAAATAAAACCTACAAATTGAGATGGTTCAAAATAGTTGTATTTGAGCAAACGGCTAATAGCAAATTGTGTGACGTTAGTTACAAGCCTCATTTAATTTTCCAAGTGCCATTTTTCATCAAAACCGTTATCTAAACATGAGAATTATTTTTTTTACATTTGTCTCTATCTTGTTGACCCAAAGTCTATGGGGACAATCCTATTGGCAGCAAGTTGCTGTTACTGAACTTCATCAGACAAGCATTAACCTTCCAAAGGCATTTCAGGTATTTGACCTAAATAGGGAGAGCTTACAAATGCGTTTAGCCCATGCGCCAATTGAAACGGATAATTCATCTTTGCTCCTTCACATTCCGTTACCAATGGTAATTTAGCAGCATTTCAGGTGGCATCCACTTACGACATGCACCCAGATTTAGCTAAAAAATATCCAGAAATACGTTCTTTTCTGGGCTATGCAGTAGAAAATCCATCCGACAAAATTCGATTTACTTTTTCGCCGTCAGGCTTCCACGCCATTTTCACATGGAAAGGCGAAGAAGTATATATTGACCCTTACTCGGAAGAAACCGCCAATCTTTCGATGGTATATTATACGAAAGACAATGTGATGAATGCGGAAGTGTTAGAACAATACCAAGAAAGCCATAGACAAAGCCACCTGTTGGACGAACAAACACCAACTGATGTGGTACTGGACCCTAGCCTTGATTGGGAAGTAAGTGGGAAAAATAACCCTTTCAGAAAAACGGAAAAGGGAGGAAACGCAGCCGTTCAGCTCTACAAGTACCGCATTGCTATTGCTTGTACGGGAGAGTACGCGCAAGCTAATGGACGCAGCATAAGTAGCGTACTGGCATCTATTAACACTGCCCTGAGCCGCATCAATTTTGCTTTTGAGCGCGATGCTGCTATTCGTTTTGAATTGGTAGCAAACAACGATAAAATTATTTTTTTAAATCCAAACACCGACCCTTACGCGAACGATGATTTTCCTTTACTCATCAACGCTAACATTAGAATATTAAACGATTCTATTGGTTTTAATAACTACGATGTAGGTCACGTTTTTTCTGGCAATTGTCGCTCTGGCGTAGTTGGTTCTGGTGGTGTATCCACGATATGTGGACAAACAAAAGGGAGAGGTGCTTCCTGTCAGGTTAGTAGAAATGATAATTTTTACATCGGAATTGTTTGCCATGAACTAGGGCATCAATTCAGTGCTTTACACACTTGGAACAATTGTCCAGATTATAACGAAGATGCAGTAAATTACAATCCTGACAGTGCTTACGAGCCAGGAGGTGGCGTTACGATTATGTCTTATGCAAATGCTTGCGGCAGTCAAAATTATGGTACACAAGAATTTTATTACCACGTCAATTCTATTGAATCCATTTTAGCGTTTAGCAGAACGGGAAGTGGCAGCACTTGCGCTGAAGTCATCAATACTACCAACAATACGCCATCGGTAGCAATTGCACTTGAGAATAATTTTTTTATTCCAATCAGCACACCTTTTGAATTAACTGCAATTGCTACTGACTTAGAAAACGATGCACTGACTTACTGCTGGGAACAGTACGACAGAGACCCTCTTATTTCTAATATTGGCGAGCCAAGAGGCAACGACCCTTCATTTCGCTCTTTCGCACCTACCATTCTCCTACGCGAGTTTTTCCGCGCCTTCAAAACATCATCAACAACACTAGAGATAATAGCGAAGTGCTACCTACTTACGGTCGGAACCTTACTTTTCGATGTACCGTCCGCGACAATAACACACAAGGTGGTGGCGTGGATTGGGCAGAAGTAAAATTCAGGTCAGATGAAACTTCCGGACCTTTTCTCGTAACTCGTCCAAACGATATGATTAACGCATGGCAAGCGGGTAGCTATCAAGCAATCCATTGGAATGTAGCCAACACAGATAATGCACGAGTGAATTGCCAGCGCGTCAATATTAGACTTTCTATGGATGGTGGACTTACTTATCCTATGTTACTTGCAGAAAATATACGCAACAGTGGAGAAGCGTTTATCACTGTCCCGAACATAGTGACCAGTAGCGCGAGAATCAAAGTAGAAGCTGCGGACAATATCTTCTTTGATATTTCAGACAGAAATTTTAGCATCACACCAGCTACAGCACCATCTTTCGCAGTGCAGGCAAGTCCTTTTTATCAGACTGCTTGTTTACCAAGTACCATTGAAGTACAGGTAAATATTTCAGGATTCGCAGGTTTCAACTCGCCTGTGGATTTACAACTGGTGGAACTACCAACAGGTGTCACAGCAACTTTTCAGCCAAGTACCTTACTGCCAAATCAAAGTAGCACGTTAACTATTAGTATTGAAGATAGCGGCATCAACGGCTTTATCGCATTGCAATTTCAGGCATCCGCAGTAGGGATAGACACTTTATTACGCACCGTAGAATTTGACTTAGTAAGCAACAATTTCACAGATTTCATCCTACTTGCACCAGAAGATAACACAAGAGGCATACTTGGTATTACAGATTTTTCTTGGACTACCATACCCAACGCTACTTTCTACGATTTTGAGTTGGCAACCAGTCCCGCTTTCGGGGAAACCATCGTAACGAGTGCCAATAATTTGACAGTCAATACGTTCAAACCGAATATATTTTTGGAGGAGAATAAAATTTACTTTTGGCGCGTTCGACCAGTAAACCAATGTGGACCTGGCGCATTTAGCGTACCGAAAGCCTTCCAAACCATTTCTGTTCAGTGTATTCCCTTTGAGCAAACGGTACCAGTTACCATCTCAGGTTCAGGCGCACCAACTGTGGAATCTACAATCAATATAACCAATCAAGGCACTATTACGGACTTGAATCTACCTATGTGGAAGGTAATTATCAACCTGTACGATTTGTGGAGATTTCCTTAATTAGCCCCAAAGGTACACCAGCCATTTTATTCAATGATCTTTGTGGCAGCACTACAGAATTTAAGTTAGGATTTGACGATGAAGCACCAAGCGCGATTACTTGCCCGCCTTCGGCTGGTGTGGTGCAAAGACCGTTAAATCCATTATCCATTTTTGATGGAGAAGAAATTAAAGGCGATTGGAAATTGCGCTTTCGCATCAAGCAAACTGGCTTTGGTTCGGGTGGAAGAATCGTCAAATGGCAACTAGAATCTTGCGGCGACTTAGTTTTAAACGCACCATACCTGACCAAAAATGATACCTTTTTCTTGCCACCAGCCACGCGCAGCCAAATTTGGGTAGAAACACTTTTGGCAGAAGATGTTGATAACAGCTATGATGAAATCATATATCAACTGGTTAGTTTACCTAGTCATGGTACGCTTTATAAAGGAACTACACCATTGAAAGCTGGCGACACTTTCACGCAGCAGGAGATAGAGGGTTTTGCAATTTCTTATGAGCACGATGGCAGTGCTGCGCGTGCCGATCAATTCAGCTTTATCTTGCGAGACACAGATGGTGCGTGGTTAGGAACACCGCAATTTAATATCGTTATTTCAGAAGACGCTACCGTTAATACAGAAAACGAGTTACAGATCGAGCAATTGCACCTTTATCCTAACCCAACTAAAGATGAAGTAACAATTGAATCAACCACCAACGTGGTACAGGTATGGGTGTATGACGTTCAAGGAAGATTGATGCAACAATTTAATAATCGTTTGCCTATCAGTACAATAGATGTAAGAAATTGGGCGAAAGGAATTTATTGGATTCAAGTGCAAACTGAGAAAGCTATACTCACGAAAAAGTTAGTAGTACAATAGTCTTCAACATGATTCAAGTACACTGAACAGTAGTGGAAACATTTGTAAACTAAGGTATTGTCTGAGTGAATCCAGCCACTCAGACAATTTTTTATACCAATCTTTCTTGTATCAATAGCAAACAAAAAGCCTCAATATCAACATATTGAGGCTTTTACTAAACCATTCTATATTAGGAATGAGCATTATCAATCTGATTTTATTCCTCCCTTCTCATCGGAGAACTCAGAATTTATACCCGAACTACCCTTCTGCTCTTGGTTTAGCAGAATAATTAATCTTTAATTGATTTGCTTTTCTTAAAGCCGTCTTCAAATCCTGAATAATACCCATTGTTACTTTACCATCTGCTTTGATAGAACTGTAAATCATAGGATGACGAGATTCAGGTACTTTCAACTTATGTTGCTCTAAGAAAAGGGGAATTTCTCTTTCTATAGCATCTTTGCGTACACACTTGTCTCCCAATTGAAGAATTGGGCTAGTGCCATACAAATTCTGGTACTGAGCCACAGGCTTACCAATATAAATGTTGTTTACCAATGACTTATCCTTGATTTTTGTCAATTCGGTAGCCACTGGTGTGTTCACATTAATCTTCAACGAAGCATCGCGCATCACAGTAGCCACCATGAAAAAGAACAACAACATGAAGATAATATCAGGAAGCGAAGCTGTAGAAATAGCTGGCGTTCCTTTTCCTCTTTTTTTTGAGAATTTTGCCATTTTTTTATTGTTTTTAAAATGAACTAATGATGGCAGTTTTTCGACCATATCTTTACTGAACACTCGCATAATCGGTAGGTTCAGCTTCTGAAATCACAAATGGAATTTCGGCGCGTATCGCTTTTCTTTCCGCTAAAGGCATTTCCTCGTGGTACGGTTTTCCGTACCATGACAAGGACAATTCATTCCAAAGTTCACTATAAGCTGCTTTCAACTCATTATACACTTGCAAATAAGTATCGTATTCGGTTCCTCTGTCGTGGTGCAAGCAGATGACCGCTTTGTCAGGTGCAACAGCCAAATCTTCTCTTTTTTCAGGATTACTTATGAACGCTTTGGCAACCGCTTTTAATCGAGTGATTGGAATTTGTTTTCCTTCCACTAACAATTGATGGTCTGCATTGACAAATACGCTAAGCAAATTCCTTGATTTCACCTCTCCCATCAGCATGTTGTCTCCTAAAGGAGGCAGCAACACTGCAATTCCTTTATCCTGAAGCACTGTGGTCGTGACCAAAAAGAAAATAAATAACAAAAAGGCGATGTCTGCCATAGAGCTGGCATTAATCGCAGCGTCCGGTCGTTTTTTAAAATTTACCATCCTGTACCATGATTGAAGTGATAAAATAACTTAGAATTTTATCAAACAGCATGTTCTGGCAGTTTTATAGCCCTTTAGCTAATTTTTTCGACCGAATCTAACCTACTTGAATAAGCACTCAAACACTTAGTAAAAACAATTATTTTCTTTAAACCACTCTTATTGCTCTTCTCCAAAGTTGGTTGGCTCTGCTTCTGAAAGTACAAATGGAACTTCCTGACGAACAGCCAACTTCATGGCTTGTGGCATATCTTCGTCGTATTCCCTTCCATACAAACGATAAGAAACTTCGTCCCAAAGTTCCTCATACGCTGCCTTCAACTCATTATAGACCTGAACATAAGTATCATACTTAGTTCCTCTGTCATTTTTTAATGAAATGATAGCTTTAGAAGGGTCTTCTGCCAAGTCTTCTCGTCTAGTTGGATTAGAAATAAACTCTTTAGCGCGCTCTCTTAGTGCTGAGATGTCTGTCAGTTCGCCTCTTACAAGCAACTGATCGT
Source organism: Saprospiraceae bacterium (assembly GCA_012031785.1). Taxonomy (GTDB): domain Bacteria; phylum Bacteroidota; class Bacteroidia; order Chitinophagales; family Saprospiraceae; genus JAAUTG01. Next base: position 14,785 of record JAAUTG010000082.1, read on the forward strand.
CTGCATTAACCAACACAGCGAAAACGTTACGGCTCTTCAACTTAGTTGGGTCTGGCTCTACCTCCGACCAAGGTGGAAGCAACACTTGAATCCCTTTATCCTGAGCAATGGTTGTCGTTACAAGAAAGAAAATTAACAACAAGAAAGCAATGTCAGCCATTGAACTTGCATTAATCTCATTCGACATACGTCTTGTATTCTTAGCCATACTGTTGAATTTGATTATGATGTTAAATATAAGGTATAAGGCATTAAAACCAATTTTTCAGTGCTAATGCCTTATAAATGATAATTGATTATCTAAAGGCATTGATAATTTCAGCCGCCACAAAAGAAACTGCCGCTACTACGCCCAAAATAATTGTCGTAATAATAGATGCACTAATCAATTTATTCTGTCCTTCTGTCAAATTAAATTGTTCAACCGTCTTTTGAACAGCTGCGCTGTCTGCTGCAGGATTTATCGTAGCATAAATCGCAAAAAATACACCAACCAATACAACTATGGCAATGATACCTCGTATTGCATTTTTGGTATTGTAAGAAAGCTGAATTAGACTAGACAACAACCAAGCTACTGCACAAGCTATTGTTAAAACAAGAGCCGACCAAAAACCAAAGTCAAATAAGCTCATTGCATACTGCTCTTCTGCTGGTTTTGCATTAAAAGTAGAGAGGTTGGATATAGCAATAACGTAAAATATAACAGTTAATCCAGCACCGACCAAAAAAGCTGCCGCTTGTCCATTTTTCGCTAAAAACTTATACATGATGGATATTTTTTTCAGTTAAGATAGCTATTTTGGTAATTCAGACCTGTGAGTTCTTCTCCCAAAATAGCTATACAAAATTTATTTGCTAAATACGTTATTGTTCGCCATCACATCTACAAGTGTTACGGAAGCATCTTCCATTTTGTTGACAATGCTGTCAATCTTAGACACGATGTAGTTGTAAAAGATTTGTAGAATAATCGCCACAATTAAACCGAATACCGTAGTCAAAAGTGCCACCTTGATACCACCAGCTACTACGTCTGGACGAATATCGCCCGCCGCTTCGATTTTATCGAATGCTTCCACCATACCAATTACCGTACCCATGAACCCAAGCATTGGTGCAAGTGCAATAAACAAAGCAATCCAAGGTAATCCTTTTTCTAGGAGACCCATTTGAACACTACCGTAAGAAGTGATAGCGCGTTCAACAGCTTCTGGACCTTCGCTTGCGCGCTTTAATCCTTCAAACATGATGCTTGCAGTAGGACCAGCAGTAGATTTAGCTACTTCCTTAGCGCCTTCCATATCGCCAGACTTCAAACGCTCGTCAATACGGCTCATCAACTTATCTGTGTTCGCACTCGCCACGTTCAAAGTAATGATTCTTTCAATACAGAATGCTAATCCTAAGATTAAACACACCAATACTGTACTCATGAACGCCCAGCCACCTTGAATGAAATACTTCTTGATGACTTGAAGTGCGCCTTCTGAACCTGCATCTGGAGTAGGAGCGGCAGCAGGAGCTACAACTTCTTCCGTTTCTTCCGCAACTGTTGTGGCAGAATCAATAGTTCCAACAGCTGTGCTGTCTTGTGCGTAATTATTTGTGGCAGTAAACACTGCTAAAACCAGCACCAATAATAGTGTCAGTACTCTTTGCATGATAATAAGGTTTTGACAATCGTTTTTTTAAAAAAGAAATTGGTATATCAAAAAATATAAAATAGTGCATTTCCCTAAACCAATTCTAGCGGAGAGAGAGGGATTCGAACCCTCGATACCCTTTCAAGTAAACACGTGTTCCAGACGTGCGCCTTAAACCGCTCGGCCATCTCTCCTCATCACTCCCTTCTAATTGGCTTTTTACAATTACTTACAAACTAAAAAAGTTATCTTTTTTTAGTTTGTATCCTCAAACAATGAACTTGCTTTGGTATTTGGTTCTACTTAAATAAATAATTCTACGCAAACGTAGGAAATTAATTTTATACTTCCCAAACAAGAAAAAAAAAATCTTCCTAGATTAATGTTTTGTAGTTGACTAAAAGGCTTTTTAAGTTGCTGTATCTTAACTTGCAATTGTTTAATTTTTCAGTTATTGCAACAGAGCATTTACTTAAAATACTAGAAATCAACAATTTAAAATGATATTTCCATCTGCAATTGCCACTTCTGGTCTTGAACTTCTATTCAACGTTCAGCGTCATTTATTTTTCTTGTCAATACGCTAATAACTTTGACCATGCAAAAATTGTAAAAAACATCCACAATTCAAAACTTTTCGTTAGCAACTATCGAATTATCCAATAACAATAGCCTTAGCTAAGCGCATTCAGCAAATCATAACAGTTGTATTTTGTTTTTTTTCGTGAACCAGTTTTTTCTAATCATAGTTAGATAGAACTTTTAACATTGTTTTGATGCTCAAGCAAAATATTAAATTGTAATCTATTGTTTATCAAGATATTGATTAAAAACTTGCCGTGCATTTTGACTCGTAATAGCAGCTACATCTTCTAAGGATACTCCCTTTAGCATAGCTAACTTTTCTGCAATCCACCTCAAATAGCTACTTTCATTGCGTTTTCCTCGAAAAGGCACAGGCGCGAGATAAGGAGCATCCGTTTCAAGCACAATATACTGTAAATCAATATATTGCAACGTCTCTTCTAATCCTGATTTTTTAAATGTCAACACCCCACCAATACCTAAATAAAAACCTAATTCAATAATGGCTTTTGCTTCTTCTAGGTTGCCTCCAAAGCAATGAAAA
>JAAUTG010000083.1 GCA_012031785.1 Saprospiraceae bacterium
GCTGCAATATACAGCTATTTAGACCCACAAGTATTTGTAGTAAATTAACAATTAATTAACAATTGGTATTAAGTATTTTGACTTAAAGCCCAGTCAATATAGTTTTAAACTGTTGAATACAATTGGATTACTACAATATACTCATTCTTTATAGTAAACTATTAAAAACTAAAAAGTTTATGCGCATTATTTTTTTGTAGTTGCACATCCCTCACTTTTGAGGTAAGTAGTTGAGGAATAAAAATTGCATCAGTTTTATACTTGTAAATCTGCTATAAAAACTGATGCAATGATGCTTTATTTGGTACTAAAATTACTTCAACACAATATCGTCCACTCTGAACGAAGTAGTATTTGCTGCACTTGTACCAACGTAACGAAAGGCAATATAGCCTGTTGCGCTTGTGGTTGGTAGCCTAATTAGTCCTGAATCAATCCAGGCATTATCTTCAGCGTTACTGTTTGCAGCTATTTTGCCTCAATAGGCTGCCAGTCACTCGGATTGACGTTAGTGCCGTCATAAGTGCTAGAAAATAGAACCGTCAATCCATTATGTCGCCAAAAAGCCATAGCGCTTCTAAATTGAAGCGTTGTTATTTGTGCCAGATCTAGTTTAGGGCTAATGAGCCAAGTGTCCATTTCTGGTTTAGTATCGTTAAACGCAGTAGCTTGTGCGTAGAGATTACCCTGAAAGCTACGTGCCAACCATACTCTGGTGTCTTGTCCTTTCAAAGAGATATTTTGCCAACCACTAACCTTGACGTTCTCGAAATCAGTTTGATCCTGAAAATCAACAGAGAATTTAGGGTCTCCCGTATTACCCCCGCCTGTGCCACCGCCACCTGTGCCACCACCCGTAATGTCGGCTGGTTTTCGGATATTAATTTGACGTTCTGATTGGTTGCCACCCTGTGAAACAATGGCTGTAATACTAACTTTACCAGTTGGGAAGTTTTGATTAGCAAACGTAGAGTAAGAAGTAGTAAACATGGCAATCGTACCTGTTGGGTCTTTTACCGTAGTAGAGCCACTGTAATTTGTACCACTTCCTTTAGTAATTTCGGCATCAGCAATACTGACTAAGGTAGATTCAAAGTTTTCAAAATCTGCTATAATTGAACTGATGGTTGCGGTTCTCGTTTGCACAGATACATTGCGATTCAGCACTGTCGCGCTTCCTAGCTCTAAATCATTCAACTGCAACAGACCGTTAAATTCAGAAATTTCAATACCTGATGTAACTACTTCCAGCTCGTCACCAAGATTAAAATTATGTGTATCCTTAAAACGCAAGATAATACCTCGATTATCGCTGCCTTGGATGGCTAAGTTACGACCTGTGATGTTCGCGTTTTCGCGGTCAGAAATTACAACACCTTTGATTTTAGTATTGGTAGGGGCAGTAATATTTGTTCCTTTGAATAGGTTGCGCACTTCGCCTATGGTGATTAAACCTTCAGTGCCAGAACTAGAGCCGCCACTTCCTGAACAACGGTCTTTATTGAAATTAACATCCGATAAGTCTCTAATAAAAAGCTGTTTCGTGGTGTTAAAAACACTGTAAATACCAATAATAGTGCCACCTCCACTCGGAATAAGTTGTTCTGCAAAACTAGCATAACTACTATTTCTTAAAGTAATGGTATTGCCATTACAGTCCTGCAAAATAGTATTTACTGCTGAGACGGTTTCTCGGTTAGCAAAATCCGCATAGGTTTCTCCTATATATAAATCGGTGAATTGGACATTTTCCAAACGAACTAAAGTGCTAATATTTTTCTGCACCTAACTGCTCAATAGTAACTAATTTGGGTTCAGGCTCACCTTCAATCGCCCCTTTCACAACAATTTGATTGATTAACACTTCGTCAATGCGATTGATGCGGTCTGCCACTGCATCGTAAGAGCCACCTAGTTGTACAACACCTGCAAAATCGCCAATGTATAAATTCTGACAGTTGATATAGACTCTTCTACCCACTGGGAAATCGTTAGATAAACCTGTGGCATTCAGTTGAATTTCTATACCACCCGTTTGGTCTTGGATAACTATTTCCTTAAAATAGTTACCAGATTGGTCGTCCGCAATTACAATTCCTGAAATAGCTACTTGGTCTGTAATTTGAGTCGGATTCGTGTTGGGTTTGTGATAGGTAGCGATTAAGTCTGCAATAGTTACTGTATTTTCAAAAGCTTCGCCCAGCACAGGTTCTGGCGGAAAGTCAAAATCCTGATCCACACAAGCTGTGACAAATAGTAAAGATGCTAGGCATCCTAAAAGTAATAATGGTTTGAAATAGAATACTTTATTCATAATTGATAAGGTAATTTTTGATTGTGTTGATTTATAACTCAATTCTGAAAGTGGCGTTGAAAAAATAATTCAATCCATACATATAATAGTAACGATTTGGAAAACGATTATCCCCGTTAGGTTCAAACTCGAATCTTCCTTGCTCGTAGCCTCCTGTGATAATTCCTTGGTTGTTCAATAGGTTATTCACTCCCACTGTCAGATTCAGAAAATAATTATCTGCCAACTTGAAGGATTTTCCGCCAAAAAGGTCCAACGTGTATCCTGCGGGTGCTTTTTCTTGGAAGATGGTAGATTGAAATAGCTCGCTATCTCTCGGAATGTCAGCTACGGCGGCTTCTGTACGTCGAATTGGATTGAAGTCAATCCAAATGTCATCAAAATAGTTGAAATTCAAACTTGCAAACCAAAACTCTTTGCCGCTATACTTCAATCCTAAAGAATAGGCTTGTTGTGGTGTGCCAGAGACGTAGAAGTTTTGCATATAAATCGTTCTGGAATCTCCTCTTGCAAATCGTTCGCTGTCCACATATATTCTTGCTTGAGGTCTGGATACATAGGTGTACTGCCCAACTGCTGCTACTACGTTGGCAGTCAGTCCGCGATAAATACGTGCTTCAACAGCTGCTTCAATTCCAAAATGCTGCCTATCAATACCGTTTAAGGTAAGGTAAATAAAATCGCCTACATCGGTTAATGGGTCAATTACAAAAAAGCTTTGAATATCAACGCCATCTTCAAATAAGGAATAGTAGCCAGAAAGTTTTGCCTTAAAATAAGGAGATCTGAAATCGTATCCAGCTTCGACAGAGGTTATTTTTTCAGTAACTAAGCCGTCCACAAATTCATTTCTTGTTCTAGGAGAGGAAAAAGCATATCGAGCGTAAGGTGCGCGAGTACCATACATTCCACGCGCATAGAAATAATTTCTACCATCAATTTTGTAAGTAAATCCTCCTTTTACGCCGTAACTAGTGAAATTCAATTTTTCGCTTTCTCCAAATGAGTTATTCTCAAACGGGAATTTTCCATTGCGTAAATTACCTACTCGCCAATACTCCGTGAAGTCTATGTTTCCAGCTATAAACGCATCCAACTTTGGCAAACTGTACAACAATTGTCCCCAAGCAAAACTTTTAACAATGTTGATGTCATAATCATAGCCAAAGCGGTCGCCTTCATAAACCAAGCGATTGGGCACATCTACATTATTTTGTTGTCCCAACTGGTCGTCTGCAAAGCGGTCAATGTCCACATAAAAATCTGCACCTAATAAATCCCTTACCACTTTAAAGGTTTCGCCTTTGTGATACTGATACCCTGTACCGAGATTCAAGGTTAAATTTCTATTAAGACTAGTCTGAAAGTTAATGTTTGCACTGAGGCGTTTAGCATCGAACCTGCGTTCTTCCAAAATAAAACTGGCGCGTTGTCCTGTGACTGCTTCTCCACTGCCATTTGCATTTTCAATAGTTTCTAAAGGGCTGAATCTGTTGGCATTGTAGATGCCTTGCCAGTCTATTTGCAGTAAATCTGGATTCGTAGTTAAAGCATTTAAAATAGCTAAAGAATCAGTACTTCTACCACGCGCATAACTTGGCAATCGCTGGTAATAATCAGGTCTAGGATCGCGTGCATTGAACCAATCTAGTGCAGTGCTGGCGTTATGTCCAAACTGGTAAGAAGCAGCAGCAGTCAACTTAGAACTAGGATTAATTTCCCAGTCATAGCGAAGGATTGCCATAGGTTCGTGAATGTCCGCAATTCTAGAGTTGCGTTTTTTCCCATTTTGATAGCCCCAATAAGGATTGTAATAATTGTTATCCGTGATGTCATAAATTTCTTGTACTGCGGCGCCTTCTTTTCCGCGTTTGATAGGTGCGCCTAGAAAAGTCAAATTCAGTAAATGCTTTTTCCCAATTAATTTGTCTATGGATGCAAAATAGCTCCATCCATCATAAAACGTGCCTTCTGCATAACCTTCTTCTGCCCAACGACGAGAACCCGAAAGGGAAACTGCCCATCCACCGTTCAAAGGACCTGAATTGTAAGTTGCCATCAAGCGATTGCGATAAGAACGATTAGAAGAAGCGTAAGAAAAGCGAAGCGTTTTGCGCTGGCTAGAAGCACGAGTATCAATTTGAGTGACTCCACCCACTCCGCCAAATGAAGTGAACGCTGCTCCTAATCCAAGAGAAATTTCTTGATAACGGGTCACATCGTTCAAGCCACCCCACGCGCTCCAATATACGCGACCGTCTTCCAAGTCGTTCGTAGGAATCCCATTGAGTAACACGGTTGTGTTTTCAGAATCGTAACCTCTGATTCTGAAACGCGCTGAACCCAAGTTGAAAGCAGCCGTGTTGATAAAAACATCTCTCGAGGCGAATAGCATTCCTGAGATATTTTGATTGCTAACACCTTCTCCTGCTAAGTCGGATTCACTTAAAGTGATAACAGGAATAATATCTTGGTCTTCCAGTCCAATACTTTGGTTGATAGGAGACAATTCTATGGTTCCCACATTATTGTCTTCATTTTCTCTAACCACTACAATAATCTCCAAAGTAGCGTACCCTTCCTTTTCAATTACCAGCACTTGTTCTCCTGTCTTCAATCCCGCAATCTCAAAATTGCCTAAAGCGTCCGTGACTGTCCCTTGTCTAGTATATTGCACGTTAACAAATGCACCTTCCAAATCTTTTTTAGAATTGGCATCCTCAATTGTGCCATATACCGAAACCGCTGCGACCTGTCCAAGCAAGCAGGTTGCCAAACAACAACATAAAAAACTAAATGTCCACCTTATATACATATAATAAACAGTTATTTTCAAAAATATGTGGGAAACTGATAAGGATATGGCAGATTAAGAACGAGTGTTTTGAATGCTTTTTTAGAACCACTACGTTGTAAGCGTGCATTTAACGCGCGTACTTTCCACCTTAGTATAACAAATGTAAAGTTAAGTTTTGAATGGTAGCACAAAAGACCAATTCTTAACGTACAGTTAATATATGAGGTCATGTAGTTGATGATTCACACCAGTTTTTGGGCAGTAAGGACTTGATTTTTTAGCAGCTACTCACCACACTAGCTTGTAAAATAGGCAAAAACCAATAACGAAAGGTCAGTTACTAAATTAATTTTAGTGATTTGTTTTGTGTTATTATGGATTGTATCTAATTTCAACTTATCAATTGGTGAATAGTATGAGTTTGTTTGAGTTTAATGTATTACCTTCTTATTGTCAAAAGGTCATCTCGTACAGTGAATAAATAAAATATAAATTTACTTTTACAAGAGGTTTATTATCAAATAATTAATCCATAACTTATAGCTATCTACCAACTTTTTTATCAACAAAAATAAAACAATAAATTATGTATTCAAACAAGACAAGACGAAATTTCCTGAAGCGCCTTAGTGGAGGTGTTATTGCGGCAAGTACATTCCCGAATTTACTTGCCGCACCTCAACAACAGGAAACTGCTTGGTTAGTACCTACTCCTACTTATAGCTCGAACGACAAAGTGCGTTTCGCAGTAATTGGTATGGGCATCATGGGATTCAACAATACTGCAACTGCCCTCAAAGTAGCTGGTACAGAGTTAGTTGCGGTTTGTGATCTTTACGAGGGGCGGCTAGGGCGTGCCAAAGAACTTTATGGTAAAGATATTTTTACAACTCACGATTACCGAGCAATTTTGGAACGCAAGGATATTGATGCGGTGATAGTCGCCACTACGGATCATTGGCACGACCACATTACCATCGCAGCTTTGGAAGCTGGTAAAGCAGTCTATTGCGAAAAGCCTATGGTGCATCGTATTGAAGAGGGTGCAGCAGTGATAGCGGCGGAAAAACGAACAGGAAAATTGTTGCAAATTGGAAGCCAAGGAGTCAGTTCAATTGTTTATGAAAATGCAAAAGCCATGTACGAAGCTGGAGAAATCGGGCAATTGGTGATGGTAGAAACTTGGAATGATCGCCAATCCGCCTTAGGAGCTTGGCAATATTCTATTCCGCGCGATGCTTCTAAAAAGACAGTACATTGGGAGAATTTTTTAGGGGACGCTCCTAAGACTGATTTTGATCCAGTTAGGTTCTTTCGTTGGAGAAATTACCGCGACTATGGTACAGGGGTGGCAGGCGATTTGTTTGTCCATCTTTTCTCTGGCTTGCATGTCACCATCAGTTCAGAAGGACCGAATCGAATTTTCGCTACGGGTGGTTTGCGTTACTGGAAGGACGGACGTGATGCGCCAGATGTGGTGTTGGGTTTATTCGATTATCCTGAAACTGCGAAACATGCTGCCTTTAACCTCCAAATGCGCGTCAATTTCATAGATGGTGGTGGCGGTGGTTCTAAATTGCGCTTAGTAGGGACAGAAGGCGTAATGGAAATTACATGGAATGGTATAGTTGTTCGTCAGCGAAAAATGGCATCTGCTCCAGGATATGACGGTTGGGATTCTTTTTCGACTTTTACAGAAAAACAGCAGGCTGCCTATAAAATGGTACGACGAAGAGTATGCTAATACAAAAGAAGAAAATTTGAAACCACAAGAAAAAACTTACCAAGCACCGCAAGGATATAGTGCTGATGTAGTGCATCACACTAATTTTTTCAATGCACTTCGCACAGGAGGCAAGGTGGTGGAAGATGGTACTTTTGGCTTGCGGGCTTGCGCACCTTCATTAGCAGCCAATATGAGTGTCTTTGAACAAAGAGTAGTTAATTGGGACCCAGTGGCTATGCAATTAAAGTAAAAAACTGCTGTTAAGTTTTTGGTCTTTAGCGCGTTAGTTTTTGGTCTTTGGTACGTTAGTCTTTGGTCTTTAGTTTCTTCAAACTAGTCGGTTTATATGCCTGGAGCAATGAATTTAGTTTGAAATAGCTAAAGACCAATGGCTGATGTTCTACCTCTACTTCAAAGCAAAAGCTACATAACTATCTCCTGATTTAGTGCCTAATTTGCCACCGCCAGCAGCAATCACCACATACTGCTTGCCATCAATAGCGTAAGTGGCAGGAGTAGCGTACCCTGCGGCGGGTAAAGTGGTTTCCCAAAGTAATTCGCCAGTTGCTTTATGAAATACCCTGAATTTTTCATCTAAAGTGGCAGCAATAAAGAGTAAGCCGCTTGCAGTGACAACAGGACCGCCATAGTTTTCGGAGCCAGTAGCTTTGATTCCTTTTGCTGACAAATCTGGATATTCACCGAGTGGAATTTTCCAAACGATTTCGCCAGTATTTAAGTTGACAGCATTCAATGTACCCCAAGGTGGTTTGATCGCAGGATGACCTTGTGGCGTTTTGAAGCGTTTGTAGCCTGCCATCACGTAGGGATAAGTCCAACTTTCTTGATGATTTTGGGTAGTATTGGTCGTTGTTTTAGTATCGGATATAGGTTTATTTTCCTTTAAAAACGCTGCTAGTGCTTCTAATTCTTGGTCAGAAAGATAGCGGAAAGAAGGCATTACGCCTTTTCCATTTTTGATGAGTTGAGTGAGTGTTTTGTCAGGGTAGCGATTGGTTACTCCCACCAATGAAGGAGCTTGCTGATAAGCTCCACCTTTTAAATCTTTGCCATGACAGTTCATACATTGCGTTTGGTAGAGATTTCTGCCGATAGCTAGTGGGGAATCATCTGTCATCGCTTGATAAGGTAGCATTTGAAGTATCCAAGGCATTTCGTTTGAGTTTACATAGAGTAAGCCAGTTTCTTGGTCGAAGGCTGAGCCACCCCATTCCGCTGCGCCATCAAAACCTGGAAAAAGAATTGTTCCTTCCTCAGTGGGCGGAATAAATGGAATCCCTTTTTTACTCTTTCGCCATACAGCAAGCGCATATTCGTGTTCTTCGGGAGTAAGGTTAGTTAAGTCACTACTATCTATTTGTTGTCTTGCAAAAGGTAATGGTTTGGTAGGAATAGGTTGCGTCAAGGCAGCTACTTCTCCTTTTAAATCTGAAGCTGGCACTGGACGTTCTTCCACAGGAAATAAGGGCTGACCAGTTTCTCTGTCCAAAAGAAAAATATAACCAGATTTAGTAGCTTGTGCCACCGCATCTATTTTTTTCCTTCATGTGTCACTGTTACTAGCACTGGCGGACAAGGTAAATCCCTGTCCCAAATGTCATGGTGAACCGTCTGATAGTGCCAAATGCGCTTTCCTGTCGAAGCATCTAAGGCAATCACGCAATTAGCAAAAAGATTATCGCCCAATCGGTCGCCCCCATAAAAGTCATAGGCTGCAGAACCTGTTGGAACAAATACCCAACCGCGTGCTACATCAAGGCTCAAGCCAGCCCAAGCGTTTGCACCACCAATGCGCTGCCAAGCATCTTTGGGCCAAGTATCATAACCGAATTCGTCGGGTGCAGGAATAGTATGAAAAGTCCATGCAATTTCACCAGTGCGGATATTGTAAGCTCGGATATGTCCAGGTGCTGCACCAGTAGCTTCAGAGACACGCATTCCCATGATAAGCAAATCTTTATACACCACGCCAGGCGTGTTGGCTGCAATAAAGTAATTGCTCACTTCCCTGCCCAAACCATCATGCAAATCCACTTTTCCTTCATTGCCAAAACTGGGTATAGGTTGACCAGTTTTAGCGTCCAAAGCATATAAAAATGCACCTGCGCCATATAAAATTCTTTGCTCGTCTTGGGCTTCCCAATAAGCTAGTCCTCGATTTACACCCATACCAAACATTTGATAGTTGCCCTCAAAAGGGTCAAACTTCCAAATTTCTTCTCCTGTGGCAGCATTCAAAGCGAAGCATTTAAGCGTGGGAGAGCTGCCATAAAGTACACCATCAATAATAAGTGGATTACATTGGATTTGCGAGCGACCGCTGGTGTCCGCATCGCCACTTTGGTAAGTCCAAGCCACTTCAAGTTGATGAATATTTTCAGGATTGATTTGGCGCAACGAGGAGTAGTGCGTGGTAGCAGCATCCCCTAAGTACCAAGCCCAGTTGACGAATTTTGGTTCTTTCTGACAGCTTTGGAGTGACAAGACCATCCATAAAAATATCACAATCTTGTAAGTTGACATGCTGTGGAATAATTTTAAAATTTCAATAAGATGTATGGCGTTTTGGGATTCAGTTGTGGTTTATCTGAACTAATTTTGCTTGACACTATCATAGATGAGGCGATTGAAAAATGATAACCCACGAAGTTTTTTTACACTAAATTTTACTTGCTATGCACGTGGGCTTCTTCAAAATGACTGACTTCGTACATGGCAGCTTCGAGCGTAGCTCTTTCTTCCGCCAGTTGTGCGTCTGTCCAGTGAAAATAATTTTTAAAGTATTGCAACACAGCTTCTTGTACTTTGTGAATGCTTGGCATGTCAAAGTAAAGCCTTCCTGTTCTGCGATTGAAAAAATCAAGTGGTTTCTGTACCCATTCTTCTTGAATGGTGAACCAAAGCTCTGCGCACGCTAACCGCTCTTGTACATCGCCTTTTAGGTGAAGCATTTGTTCTAAAATCAAATCTGTTTGCTTACCATAATTGGATACTAAATAAGCAGCCTGATAAGGAGCTAAACCAAGTGTTTGTAGCTGCTGCAAGATAGACTGATAATAGTTTTTCACTGCCTGACTATCAGGTAGTTGCCCGCCCGCTAGTTTGATGTATTGAGTTTGGCTTGGCTTGATTTTCTTCCCAAATTGCTGCTGATAGCGAAGTGCTACTTTATTGACTACTCGCTCTGCCATTTTTCGATAGCCTGTCAATTTTCCTCCTGCTATGGAAATCAAACCACTTTCGGATTCAAAAATTTCGTCTTTTCTTGACATTTGCGATGCAGATTTGCCAGGTTCAAAAATCAATGGACGTAACCCTGCCCAACTAGATTCTACATCTTGGATAGTTAAATCCACTTGTGGGAACATACTATTTACGGATTCCAAAAGATAGGCTACATCCTCAGAAGTGGTAAGTACATGATTAAGGTCGCCTTGATAAGGGGTATCAGTTGTACCAATATAAGTTGTACGATGGCGTGGAATGGCAAATATCATTCTGCCATCAGGTACATCAAAATAGACAGCTTGTTGAACTGGGAATTTGTCGTGTGGCACTACAATATGTACTCCTTTTGAGGGGAATAAATGTTTGCCTTGCAAGGAGTTATCCGCTTTTCGCAACTCGTCCACCCAAGGTCCAGCAGCGCTGATGATGTAATTAGTTTTTACGGTGTAAGTATTTCCAGTTAAACGATCATGTACTTGCACGCCGTTCACTTTATGCTGATTGTCGTATGTAAAATGCTGCACAGCCATGTAGTTCAAAGAAGAAGCACCAAGTTGTGCTGCTGTTTTGATAAGTTCAATAGTCAACCGCGCGTCGTCAGTTCTATATTCTGCGTAATAACCACCGCCCACTACTACTTCTTTGCGTAAAAGTGGTTCTTTGCTCAGTGTTTCTTCCACATTGAGCATTTTTCTACGATCTTCACGCTTCACACCTGCTAAAAAATCATACACCGCTAAACCGAAAGAGGTGGAAGATTTGCCGTAAGTACCTTCTTTTATTAGGGGAAGTAACATTTTTTCTGGCAGCACCAGATGAGGCGCGAGTTTGTGCAAGATAGCACGTTCAGTTCCTGTTTCTCGGACAAGCCCAATTTCGAGTTGTTTCAGATAGCGCAAACCACCATGAATCAATTTAGTTGACTTACTGCTTGTACCAGAGGCAAAGTCTTCCTTTTCAAATAAGGCTACTTTCAAACCACGAGAAGCTGCATCTAAGGCGATTCCTGCCCCTGTAATACCGCCACCTACGACCACTAAATCATAGGTTTGGGTAGTGATATTTGCTAGTATTTCTTGACGACTTAAAGTGCTGTTGTGATTCATGGTAAATTGTTATTTTAATTGAATGTGTCGTAGCTAAATTGGTTTTGAGCAGGTATTGGGCTTTATTTCAAAAGTAAGACACAACGCGGTTCTGTTTTGTGAATACTTGTTATCAGTCTGTGTCACTGCGGCGTATCAATTACAAATTTAAAGATTTGGTATTTATTGTTTATGCCCAGTTAGTCAAAAGCTAATGTCATATAGTAAACTGCATTATTTTGACTTGCTGATGTCGTAAAGATATTATTTATTTGCTAAAATTATACAAAAAACACTTCTGCATCTGATATGAGAATAACTTTTACCAAATAATGTTGAAGGAAAAGTGAAAAGAAATGGTGAAAAGACCAAAATTATTCTGTCGTTTAACAATCTAAATAGTAACGAACATGAGTAGAAGAACTCGAGCCGTGGATATAGTGGCAGTAGGGGAGTTGTTAATAGATTTCATCAGTACAGACTTTGCAGAGAATTTAAAGGATGTGCAGCATTTTCAGCGTTTTCAGGGAGGAAGTCCAGCTAATTTGAGCATGAATATGGCAAGATTAGGCAATCAAGCTACGTTAGTCGCGTCCGTGGGAGCGGATGACATGGGAAGTTTTTTAATAGAGGCTGTGAGTAGGGTAGGGGTTGACACTCGACATATTGAGCGCGTTGTTGAACAGCCTACGACTTTTATTTTGGTGACGCGCTCGCAGCAAACTTCTAATTTTGAGGCGTATCGGGGCGCAGATACTGCTATCTCATCCGCTCAATTGCCTGATGATTTATTAAAAAATACTTCTATTTTTCATACCACTTGTTTTGGAATGAGTTCAGCGACTGCTCAAAATACTATTCTTCAAGCAGCGCGACGTGCTTCGGATTGGGGATGTCAACTTAGTCTGGATGCTAATTATGCAGCGAAAATTTGGAAGCATCAGCAAGAAGCTCAACAATTGGTAGAGGAATATTGTAGCTACGGGGCATTAGTGAAAGTAAGTGAAGTGGATTGGGAACGGTTGTATGGTTCACCGTTCTTAAAGCCAGAAGAAGCGGGAACACACTTTTTATCGCTGGGCGCAAAAGCAGTTTGCGTAACTTTAGGTGGCGCGGGGTTAATGGTATTTTCAGAAACAGAAAGTCATTTTTTGCCTAGCCGTCCTGTGGAAGTGAAAGATACCACAGGTGCTGGCGATGCTTTTTGGTCAGGTTTTTTAACGGCGTGGTTGGATGGCTACTCGCTGTTGAGTTGCGCGAAAGCTGGGAGACGCATGGCAGAGTTTAAACTAGGTTACTTAGGCAATTTACCGTTACAACTAGATAAAGCTATTATTTACGAGGAATTATAAATTGATGCTATACCATTAACTATCTGTTAGTTAGTGATTTTCGATATGAAACATACACAAATATTTCGTATCGAAAATCGCTAATAGTATATCTACTTTTTTAAAGAAGAATGGTAAGCTGTACAAACGCAGGAATAAAAATTAACTTCGGATAGCTTTAGCCTTGTACAACAACTCAACTTTATAGAAGTCTGACATTTATTTTTTTGCTAGTCATATCTAACAAATGTGCGACTTGTCCGAAGTTATTTACCATCAACTAGAAGGAAATCAACTTTTTGAAATAACATTTGTTGTATAGACATTAAAAAACTAAACACTTAATTAATGGAAGCGTTAAAATCGGTGGTACTGATTGGGAAATCAAATCCAGCCCAAGTGGGAGATGGATTTTTTATACGTCGTCCGATGCCAAGCGCAGCTATTGGCTTAGGGGATATAAGCCCTTTTTTATTGCTAGACCATGCAGGACCAACTGCTTTTGCGCCTGCTAAGCAGCGCAGGGGAGTGGATGTGCATCCGCACAGAGGATTTGAAACTGTGACGATTGTGTACGAGGGAGAATTAGAGCATAGAGACAGCAGTGGAAGTTCAGGTAAAATTAGTGCAGGCGATGTACAATGGATGACTGCTGGTGCTGGTGTGGTGCATGAAGAAAAGCATAGCCAAGCCTTTACAGAACGCGGAGGTACATTGGAAATGATACAACTTTGGGTCAACTTACCTGCTAAACACAAGATGACTACGCCTAAATACCAAGAAATTCTAGCAGCTCACATTCCAAGTGTAAGTTTGTCAGATAAAGGTACTTTTGCGCGCGTAATTGCAGGTACTTTTGAGGGGCATACAGGTCCTGCTTTCACCTTTTCGCCAATATTGATGTTGGATTTGCGTGCAAAGAGTGGTGATTTGCTAGAAATTCCAGTTGATGAAGGTTACAATACCTCGCTGTATGTGTTAAAAGGAAGTGTGCAGACTGAAGATCAACGCAAGATAAAAGAAGCGGAACTTATAAAGTTTACTGCCACAGGTCGTGCTATTCGTTTTGAAGTGCTGGAAGATTCCAAATTGCTATTGTTGGCTGGTGAACCCATCCAAGAACCGATTTCTAGTTACGGACCGTTTGTGATGAATACTAAGATGGAAATACAACAAGCGATTGCAGACTTCCAGTCTGGTAAAATGGGGATTTTGGAATAGTCACTAACCGATGTTACGCAGTTGGTTATTTATGAGGTTGATGATTTGGTATTCGTCCGTTCAACTTGAGTGGCTGGATGATGAATAATGTAAAAGTTTAAAATAAATATTGTCGAATAATCAATCTTGCAAATAACCAACTTCAAATAGTTGTGTTTAGGTAAACAATGAACAGCAAAAAGCAAATTGTATAACATCAGTTATCTCGCGTCAGTACCTTATCACACACACCATTTGGGGGTACAAATCTTACTCCTCAAAAAAACATTGAGCTATTAACATTAAGTTAAAGTAAATACTATAAACAATTTGACATTCTTTTCTACCTTTCGGGCTTCAAAAAACTAACACATGGCTTTGAATATTGTAGATCATCAGCGCACAAAGATTGTAGCCACCGTAGGTCCGGCTTGTTCTTCTTATGATATGCTGCTTAAATTGGTAGAAGAAGGAGTAGATGTATTCCGATTGAATTTCTCTCATGGCTCTCACGATGACCATAAAAAGGTGATTGATAACATTGTGACAATCAACAATACGTATGGTACACACATCAGTATTCTCGCTGATTTACAGGGACCTAAACTGCGTGTTGGGAAAATAAAAGACAATGGTATTCTTTTGGAAGAAGGGGACATTATCACTTTTGTGAATGAAAAGTGTTTGGGAACTAAAGAGAAAATCTACATGAGTTACGACCAGTTCGCCGAAGATGTAAAAGTGGGTGAAAAAGTGCTGGTGGATGATGGTAAGATTGTCTTGGAAGTTGCAGAAACTAATAAAATAGATACCGTCAAATTAAAAGTATTGTTTGGGGGGGTATTATCCAATAATAAAGGTGTAAATCTACCTAACACGGATGTTTCTCTACCTGCTTTGACAGAGAAGGACTTGGAAGACTTGAATTTTGTGTTGACGCAACCCGTTAACTGGATTGCACTTTCCTTTGTCAGAAAAGGAGAAGAAATGGAAGACTTACGTCGAAGAATAGAGGCAGTAGGGCATCCAGCTAAAACATTAGCAAAAATAGAAAAGCCAGAAGCCATTAGAAACATTGATGATATCATCAAATCCTCTAACGCTATTATGGTGGCACGCGGAGATTTGGGTATTGAGTTGCCGATGGAACAGTTGCCACACGTACAAAAATGATAGTTAAAAAGTGTATTCAAAGAGCTAGACCTGTAATTGTAGCTACGCAGATGTTGGATAGTATGATTACCAACCCTTCGCCTACTCGCGCAGAAATAACAGACGTTGCTAATGCCGTATTGGATGGTGCAGATGCAGTAATGTTGAGTGCAGAAACTTCGGTAGGAAAGCATCCTGCTAAAGTGGTAGAAGCCATGAATAAGATTATAGAAGAAGCGGAAAAAAATTATGCTATTACGGACAAACGTCCAATTCCAGCACCAAAGTCGCGTACTTTTCTTTCTGATGTGATTTGCTTAAACGCAGCTAAATCCGCAGAGGAGGTAGAAGCAAAAGCTATTATTGGAGTAACTACTTCTGGCTACACAGCCTTCAAGGTGTCGAGTTATCGCCCAAAATCAGAAATTTTAATTTTTTCTGATTCTCCACACATGCTTAAAACATTAAACTTGGTTTGGGGCGTTCGCTGTTTTCCTTATGATAAATTTACGACTACCGATCAAACTATCAATGATGTAATCGAAATTTTGAAAACGCAGGGTAAACTAAATGAAGGGGATATTGTGGTCAACACAGGTAGCATGCCTCTTGAATTGAGACACCGTACTAATATGATGAAAATTACGGTAGTGGAATAATAAATCTTATATTGCGTGATTGGTTATTTGATGATTTATTTACAAGGTTATGTTTTTAACAGCGATAATGGCGTAACAAGCTAACTTTTAAAATAAACGGTTACCTATAAGACTTCAAAATAAGCCTTCTAGGTAACAACAAATAATCAAATAACCAATCCAACAAACAACCATCTACATCACATCGGATGAACGCCTAAAAAGGCATTGCAAGATTAGCTTCGAGCTAAATTTGCAATGCTTTTCCTTTGAAAAGTTACATTTTCAACACTCTAAACTGTTTAAGTAAATTTCCAGACTGAGCATGAAGTTCAACGGTATAAACCCCTGATGGTAAGTCTTGCATATTGAATTCAAAACTATTGTTGTTGCCAGTTGAGAATTTAGATTGCAACAAACGACCTGTTACATCAGAAATTTTAATTTCTAATTGTTCTGGTGAATCAAAACGAATCGTTAAAACATCGTGTACTGGATTTGGAAATACTTTGAACGCTTGGTACAAATCCAGTCCAGAACAATCTTCGTCTATTCCGTTATCGCTGAGTTCAGTTGCACCTGGATAAATTCTAGCTTCTTGATCGTTACAATCGAGGTTATTATCCACGTATTGTGACAGCATATTAGCAGTCAAACAAGTATCCAGTAGGGTAGTAGGGTCTCCATATCCATCACCGTCAGCATCTCTATAAAATTTATTTACCGTGAGTGCCTCATCTATTAGACCATTACAATTGTTATCCATGCCATCACACAATTCTGGTCTATTAGGATTAATGTTAGCATCTAAATCATTACAGTCCTCATAGCTGTAAAATCCATCATTATCTGCATCTTTGTAATAAAGGCGACGTACCCTTTCAAAGGCTTTTTCTGCTACTTTTATCCCTATTCTTCTACCTGGAATATCATCAATAGGTGGGTGAATACCGCCCCATATTCTTGATAAACTGGTTTGGTCAGAAGCATCGCGGTAAGTTGCCCATTGAAGGATAATATCAACACTTGGTCCTTCCTCAAACTCTAAAAACTCATTTTTGGGAGCAGCAAATTCCCCTACACCCCCCGGAAAGAAGGAATCTCCTGTCAAAGCAGTCAACATTTCTGCTGCTGCTCTTGAAAAAGTGGAGTGTCCAGAAACATAACCTGCAAAAGGAGGAGTCACAAAAGTTGGACGTTGGTAGGGCCACCAATTCTCTGCTAAAATCCAACCTACATTTGCATATTCGGTTTCAGGGTCATTTATGTAAGTCGGTCCGCGCCAATTGTAGAGTTTTATTTTCCCGACATGTTCATTATTTTCTCCTGCCAAAGTGTCGCCAAGTGCTACCATTTCTATCAACCCTGGCACAAGCGGCATGCCTGCTGGATTGTAATTTTGTGCATTAGGATTGCTGGATTGCCCCAATCTTGCCATGTAGCGTATAGCAGAAATTGGGCGCACATAATCGTACCAGCCCTTAACACCCCAAGCAGAAATGGCAGCATCGTGCATGGCGCCACCTAATGCAAGATAGGTTTTTACGTCCCATTCCAAATCGTCTATAATTTCCCCCTTGCCCTCGAATCGTTTTTGTATTTGTGGATGGTCGTTCACGTAGTTCAAATGGTAAACCAGTGTCCTGGTGGTGTTTCTGACTGAGGTCCATCTGCCCAAAATTCTGCTAAAACACGCACATAATCTCCTCTTGGCACAATTTGAGGAGGATAAGGCAATCCCGTTTTAGGATTTACAGTGTAACCCGCGTCCAATGTACCCCCTTCTCTGTAATCATAAAAATTTTGATATTCTTCAAAAGTATTAGGTAGCGGTGCAGAATTGCCTATCGAAGCGGGTGATATATCCCAAAGCACTCCATCATTAGGGTTGTGGTGTGCGCCCCAAGTAGCTACCATGGAAAAGTTCCACTGATATTCTTTGCTGCGTCCTTCTCCTAAAAAAATCTAAATAGCAAGGTTCGCCGGGGTCGTGATAAACCA
>JAAUTG010000394.1 GCA_012031785.1 Saprospiraceae bacterium
TGATACCCGAAGCGGTTGAGCTTCCAGAGCTAAAACCACCATACACACTCAGTTGAGCGTTCCGAAAGGTTGTGTAAAGTGAGCCGGGTTAGCACTTGATGATATAAATCTGTTCGGGTTTGTTGCGTAAATTTTGCGGCTGCAAATTGATAATCTAAGCCCCAATTGCAGCTTGGGCGTGATGTCATAATTAAGCGATAGAAAATAACATTAATAATGCGCGATCGATCTTCAGGTTGGGCAAAACTCGCACGCAACTGATAAAAGGAATTGAAAACGGTTACCGTTCCATTTTGAATGTCGCTTTAAGATTTAAAGTGCTGACCGTTATTCTGATTTTTGGAATGGTTGGAGCATCCTTCACGCTAATGACCAATGGCTATATCGGCTCTGAATTTGTCGCTAACGGTGATAACGGAGAGTTTGTTATCCAATTAGAATTTCCAAAAGAAACGCCAATTGAGCAGAATAATACTTTTACGCAAAAGGTAGAAAATTACTTATTGAATTTACCCGAAGTAACAAATGTGTTTACAACGGTCGGGCAAAGTAGTGGATCAATGAGCATCACCGCTACGTCCTATCTTTCAGAGATAAATGTAAAAGTAGTTTCAGCAGAAGAACGAAATCTCACTTCTGATCAATACGCCAGAGACATCAAAGACTACCTTTCTTCTAACTATTCAGGAGTTAAATTTTCAGCAGCAGCAGTAAGCATGGTAGGTGGCGGTACGGCGGCACCAATCCAATTGACTGTACAAGGCACAAACGTAGATGAAATGATTGAATTTGGGGAAAAATTAGTGGGTGAAATCAAACAAGTGTCAGGAACAATGGAAGTCAAATCAACCGTGGAAGGTGGGAATCCTGAAATACAAGTAGATATAGACCGAGAAAAATTAGCAGATTTGGGATTGACCCTCGATGCTGTAGGTATCACAATGCAAAATGCTTTTACAGGGAATACTGATACCCGTTTTCAAGACGGTGAATATGAATATGATATTCGTATTCAATTGGATGCTTTCGACCGCAGAAGCAAAAACGATATTCAAGATTTGACATTCCTCAATAACAAAGGCAATTTGGTCAAATTGGGTCAATTCGCAAATATTACCGAAGGTGCAGGTCCTTCTCGGTTAGAACGAAAAGATAAAATTTCCTCCTTAACAGTAGAAAGTCAGATTATTGGTAGAGACCTCGTTTCGGTTGGTAATGATATTCAAGCCAAAGTTGATGCAATGGATATTCCCGAAGGGGTAACCGTATCACAAGGAGGTGATTTAGAGTCACAAGCAGAAGCCTTTGGTAGTCTTGGTTTTGCTCTATTGACCTCCATTTTATTGGTGTATCTGATTATGGTTGCTCTTTACGACAGCTATGTTTATCCCTTTGTAGTGATGTTTTCAATACCCGTTGCTTTGATTGGTGCATTATTGGCATTGGCATTAGCGATGCAAAATATGAGCATCTTCGGAATGTTGGGGCTAATTATGCTGATTGGTTTGGTTGTTAAAAACGCCATCTTAATTGTAGATTTTATTAACCAACTCAAAGCCGAAGGTATGGATAGGAAAAAGGCAGTCATAGAAGGTAACGTTGCAACGATTCCGCCCTATTCTAATGACCACGATTGCAATGGTAATCGCCATGATACCGATTGCTGTTGCCACAGGTGCAGGGTCAGAGTGGAAAAATGGCTTGGCTTGGGTATTGATAGGTGGACTGACCAGTTCGATGATTTTGACAATGGTTATTGTGCCTGTTGCTTATCGCTTAGTGGATGATATTAGGGAGTGGGTTAGTAGTAAAATGAAAGCTAAACAAAAGGAAGTGATACTTGTAGAAAACAGTTAAATCAAACAAGAAGAAAGCCAGCAGCGAACAAAGGCTAAAACGGCAATAGCCCCTAGCGGGGCTACTGCGTTTAGCCAAACCGTTAGTCAGAATAAAAAAAAGTCTAAAATGATAGAAAACATAAAAATCTTAGAATCAAAAGTTCTATCTGATAATTGGTACGTACTTAGGAAAATAACTTACGAGTACACCAAAAAAGACGGTACTAAACTTACGCAAAGCCGTGAAGCCTATGACAGAGGGAACGGTGCGACAATTTTGCTTTATAACAAAGAGTACAATACAATCATTCTTACAAGACAGTTTCGCCTCCCAACATTTGTAAATGGGAATGCTACCGGAATGCTAATTGAAGCCTGTGCAGGATTACTAGACAGAGATAATGCAGAGGATTGTATAAAACGAGAAACCGAAGAGGAAACAGGTTACAAAATTAAAGATGTGCGAAAAATATTTGAAGCATATATGTCGCCTGGTTCAGTAACCGAAATCTTATACTTCTTTATTGCCGAATATTCAAAAGAGATGAAAATTAATGAAGGCGGTGGCGTTGAACACGAAGAAGAAAACATCGAAGTATTAGAACTTGCAATTGACCAAGCAATGAAAATGATTGAGACGGGCGAAATAAAAGATGGCAAAACCATCATGCTTCTTCAATACATTCGACTCAACAACATTTTATAACAAAGACTGTCAACGGTATGATGATACTTATTTCAGGTCCTTATCGAGGAGGGACAAATGACGACCCAGTGCTAATAAAGAAAAATTTAGACAAACTTGAATCCGTTGCATTGCCATTATTTCGTAAAGGACATATTCCAATAATTGGCGAATGGGTTGCTTTACCTTAGATATTCTCAAAACTCTCTTCATAATCTTTTCGGCTCAAAACGGTGTCGTAAAGCCCTACATCTTCATTATCACTATGTTTGCTAATTCCGATATACTCCAAACTTGCGTCTTCGTAGCGTTTGAATTTGTAAACGGCATCATTCATTAAGGCAGAGTTGAAGACCCCAAGACTTACCAATAAGTCAAAGTCTTTTACTGAAAGTGCAGTTACTTTTTTGAAAAGACCAGGTTCTAATCGCGTAATTACGTCTTTTAAACTTCTCTCACGGTAGTCAGTGAGGTACATAAATACAGGAATACGAGTAGCGAACTTGATTAACTTTTCTTGAATTTCTTTTCGCTTACTCTTGTATTCCTTTTCTTCGTCTGAAAGTTCTTTTTTCTCTTTGTTGGTTAGTTCTCGGTCGTTGGCTTCTTTCTTTGCTTTTTTAACGGCTTCCGATTTGTTGATAATGGTTTCAATGTCCTGATTCAAATTCCTGAAGCCTTCAATGTTCATTAAAGCTTTCATTGCTTCTTTGTTTGCCATCAATCGGGCAAGGGTGTTATTGTCCACATTAACAAGCAAGGCACTTTCCCAACGCCTTGCCAAAAGCGTGGCGGTTGTGCCACTCATAGCCATATCTAAAATTCCCGCGGCATCTACTTGTTTCATTGAGCTGCCGTCATAAGCCAATACAGGCAGGAAGTTGATAAACTCGGCAACTTTTGCTTCGGGGTTTGATTCGTTTACATTGAGTCGGCAACTGTAATCAGCTATTTGTCTTAATGCACGGTCTGGAGCAAAGTCAAAAACATAACATTCTTCTTTTAGAATTTCTTCTTTGTTGGGCGATTTGCTGTCGGGGTTTTTAATAACCCAAGGCGTTTGCACACGGAAAGCCGCTTGAAAATAGGTTTCTGGACTGGAAGAATTACGCAACATAAAAATTCCTGTCCACGGTTTTACTGATACACCTGTGGTGAGTTTACCACACGAAAAGCCGTTTATGGTTTTTGATTCCAATGGATTATCGGTCATTGCATCTAAAACTGGGGGCAATGCTTCAATTCCTATTCCTGCTTGTGTTCCTGCTG
>JAAUTG010000395.1 GCA_012031785.1 Saprospiraceae bacterium
ACTTTTGCATTACCTCAGTCAATTTATTTTCTAAAGTAGGAATAATTACACCTACTTTTTTTAATAAAAATTCTGAAACGCTGGCATCGGTTTCTAATATTCCTTTTATCAAATGCGGTGTGTCCACATTTTGCTGTTCCAATCCACCCGCAATTTGTTGCGCTCGAATGATGGATTCTTGCGCTTTTATCGTGAAATTATCGTAAGTCACTATTGTATTATTTTAATTGTTATCAATGTTGATTAGTTACTTGTCCCTATGCCACTTCCTGCTGGTCTTTAGTTGTTTTCTAGTCAGTAGTTCTTGTGTAAATTAGGCTTTGACCTGTCTGATACCGCTAAAGACAAAAGACGAATGGCGAACTGCGTAACATCAGCTAATTAATTATACATTCAAATGAAACAAAACTCTTGCCAGTCTTTAATTTAGGATTACCATCACTATTCATTTGGGATGGCTAGCGCTTTACAGATGCTAAAATGAGCTGTAAATTAAACTTTTAAAATGTTCTTATTCAATATTTTAAGACCAAAACATTTGAAATTAAGACCCACGACATCGCTGTCATCCAAAAACAGTCAAGGACTGCATGGATGAATGAGCAATAAGTGAAGTATTTATTTACTTTTACAACGTATTCACTATTAATTGATTAGATTAAAAAATTCCTGACCAACCTACATTATGGCAGCTATCAGGAATTTTATGTCAAACTGTCGTAAAGTTGATGAATAAGGTGCTATTTTGTCACTTTGGTACTATCAGCGGCTGTAAAATCAAAGGTGCGTTTGTAAAAATGAACACCAACGCCATACACCCAACCACTTCTACCATTTTCAGTACGTATTTTTATCCAAGGTTCGTTGGTGACTAAACCATTTCCCCAGTCAATTTCTTTTTTAAAATCTGTGGTTTCGTTTAGGAAGTAAACTTTTTCAAAAAGTGGAAGTTTAGCAATAACTTCTGCGGAGACATTGGGTTCAATTCTTAAATTTAGCCCTTCTATGGTGACGTATAAGGGTGTGGATTTTTCGTCCGAACTAGCTGCCGCCAATTTAGAAGAAAGGCTAAGTGTAGTATCAGTTGTCGGTAAAGTCTCCTCTGAGGTAGTGGCGACTTGGGAATTTTTTTTTGGGCTTAGAAGAACATTTAGGAATGAGTAACAAGATGAATCCTAGAAAGAAAATACCCACAATAATCATTTCAATTTTCGGAAGTAGTCCTTCCCGTTCTTTCGCTTTTGTCATAGTAGAATCGTAGTTTTGTTTGTTATTTGACAAATTTTGTTAAAATATTACTGATTTTTTCTGTAAAAAAGGTCAATAAGTTGAACAACATCAACTTAGGTTTAATTAGGTTTAAAGTTGCATGGCTTATGAATCCTATTTTATTCAACTTATTAACCTATTACGTTCCGCAAAAATATGAACGATTTGTTATACAAAATTGCTATCACAAAAATTCCAAATGTAGGTGCAGTGACTGCAAAGTTGCTCATCAGCTATTGCGGTAGCGTAGAAGGTGTTTTCCACACTTCCAAAAAAGCGTTACTCAAAATCCCAGGCATTGGAGAACAAATCGCCGATAGCATTATTCACCAAAACGTGTTGCATCAAGCGGAGAACGAGTTGTCTTTCCTAGAACGCTATCAAATTGACGCTCTTTTTTATTTAGACGACCACTATCCTCAACGCTTGAAGCACTATAACGATTCGCCTACCATGCTTTATTATAAGGGTAAAGCTGCTTTAAATAGTGAACGCATTATTGCGATAGTGGGTACAAGAAAACCTACTTTGCATGGTATTGCCATTTGCGAAGAATTGATTGCAGGCATGCAACCTTATGGTGTATTGATTATCAGTGGTTTAGCATACGGAATTGATATTACTGCCCACCGTAAATGCTTAGAAATGGATATTCCAACTTTAGGCGTTATGGGCAGTGGACTCGGACGTATTTATCCTCCTGCCCATCGGCAGACCGCAGAAAAATGATTGAGAAAGGTGGTATTCTTTCAGAATATACCCATGATGTAGGTCCTGATAGGGAGCATTTTCCAGCTAGAAATAGAATTATTGCTGGAATGTGCGATGGGTTAATCGTGGTAGAAACCGCAGAACAGGGCGGCTCCATGATTAGTGCTTACAAAGCCTTGAGTTACCATAAAGATGTTTTTGCGATACCGGGACGACCTAAAGACGCGCTTTCTAGTGGCTGCAACTTACTGATAAAAACTAACCAAGCGATGCTTATTGAAAAAGCATCGGAAGTGGCAGAAGCCATGAATTGGGAGCTTTCAGATAAACCTAAAACGATTCAAAAGCAACTTTTCTTGGACTTATCTGCTGACGAACAGCGCATCGTGGATTTATTGAAAGGCAAGGAATTTCTTAATATTGACCTATTGACTTATGAAGCCAAAATGACACCTAGCACCATCGCTTCGCTACTATTGGATTTGGAATTTAGAGGGGTAGTAAAAACATTGCCCGGAAAACGCTATGTGTTGGTGTAATACTACACCGTAACTGATGTGCTTTGGTGGTTCTTTGTTGAGGTGTAAAAGGCTCGTTTTGAGGGATTATATACAACCCTTTGTTTCAAAAGTTATTCCTTTCAAATCATCCAATCAGCGTTACAGCGCGACTGTGATTTTGTGTACGCGGTCTGCATAATCGTATTGGACTTGAACCTGACTTACATCGCATATTTTCTTTACAATTGCAAGCCCCAACCCAAGTGAGCCTTTACTTTGATTGCTCTTTTTGAAGCGCATGAACAACTGGTCGGGCGGAAAATGGAGTTCTTCTCCACTGTTAGTCACCTCAAACTGATGTTCATCCAGATGAATGCGTATCCATCCATTTTCTGTGTTGTGCTGAATTGCGTTTTTGACGAGGTTTGTCACTAAAATATCTGCTAGGGTAGCGTCCATTTTGACACGAACATCGGTTTGTATTTTTGTTTCTAAAGTTACCCCTTTTAGTGCAGCAATCTCTTCAAAAATGCCAAGCGTATGTGCCACAATAGTTGAAAAATCAATAGTATGCTGCGCAGTAAACTCTTGATTATCAATCTTCGCTAACAGCGAAAGTGCCTGCCCTAGCCGAGAAATTTTGGTTAATGCTTTTTGACTGGCATCAAGCAATTCAGATTGACTTTCATCCAAGTTATTACTCTGTTGTAAGAGTTCCAACTTGCCTTTTGCTACGGCTAATGGGGTTTGTATTTCGTGGGAAGCATTCTCCGTAAATTCCTTTAACGATTGATAGTCGCGGCGAGCCTTGCTGGTCATACGCACTAAAAAAGCGTTGAGTTGTTTAAATTCAAAAATATTGGATTGTGGCAGGTTCATCGGTTTGTCAGACTTCAAACTAAACTGTTCAATACTGTCTAAAAGTTTGCGGAAAGGCTGAAGCAGTTGTTGAGAAAGGAAAAAACTCCCTAAAAAGTAGGGTACAGGTCATAATTACAAATAAGCGCAAAATAATTTGCGACACGACTTCACTAATGTCCTCTTGCTCAAAGATGATATTCACTATTTCCGCACGATAAAATCTATCTTCTACCTCTATGGTGGCGACTAATTTTCTGAATGATTCTAAAGTGTTGGTGCGTTTTAAAAAAATCAAAGTATCGCTAAAAGTAGAATCTACTTTACAACGTTGTACTGTGTCTAAAGCGATGATTTAATGCGACTAGTTTGGATTTGGTCAGGTGCGACACCATTGCTTAAAGCATTGCGGATGCCACTAAGGTCGCCGCGAAGTTCC
>JAAUTG010000396.1 GCA_012031785.1 Saprospiraceae bacterium
TAGATGGGTTATTTTTTTGAAAGTTTAAGTGAATGACTTAAAGAACGACGCTCTAAAAATACTCCTTATAGTAACCCAACAACCATCTCAACAAATCACCAATTATTAATACTATCTAATCCACAATAAGTAAGTAGCAGCAAACGGCAACATATAAATAAAGGCATCAAACCGATCCAGTACGCCACCGTGACCGGGCAAGAGTTTACCAGAATCTTTGATGTTGTAACTTCGTTTTAACATAGATTCTACTAAATCACCGTAAGAACCGAACACAACTACCAGTACACCAAGCACTAACCAATCGAATAGCAATAAATTACTAAAAAGTTCGCTCAATCCCCAAGCAGAAAGAAAAGTAAAAAAAGCACCACCAACGCTACCTTCCCAAGTTTTTTTAGGCGATATTTTAGGCATCAAAGGTGTTTTTCCAAATCGCTTACCCAAAATGTAAGCTGCGGTGTCGTTCGTCCAAGTCAATAAAGTCAAGCCCAGCACGGTTCTATAGTCATAAGTGCCACTTTCATAAGCAATCAAATTCAAAAGAACAAAAGGTAGCCCTACATAAATGGCACCAAGAAGCACCATGCCTACGTTGCGAAATGGCACTTCGCTTTGTGCATACAATTCCGAAGTGAACAACATGAAAGTGGCAATCATAGAGGCATACAAAATTGCAGGCAAGCAAGAGCCTGGACAATTTAAGTGGTAAAGTCCTAGAAATACATAGGGCAATAAGCCAATCACTGCCGTAGCTAATTTATGAAAAACGTCCGAATCAGGAAACACGATACCCGCATATTCCCACAAACTCAAAGCGGAGATAATACCAAACAAAACAACGAAAGGAATGCCATGAAAGTATTGCGCACCGATGATGCCACCAAGCATGATTGAGACAAAAAATACGGCTGTCAATGCGCGTTGACCAATGCCTCCACCAGTTTCAGCTAAATTAGGATTTGTTGACAAAGGATTGTTTGTTTAGTAGATAACCAATTGACAGTGCAAAGATAGTACAAAGTAAGACAAGCGCGAAAGGAATTTGAGGTTCTAAATTTTCAACCTGTTGCATTTCTGCTGTTGAAAAATAAAGCACGGCAATTTGCATGCCATTATTGAAAGCGTGTGCGATGATAGAAACCCATAAAGTACCCGACCAATAATACAAATAGCCCAAAGATGCACCCAACAAAAGTCTGGGTAAAAAACCTTCAAATTGTCCATGAACACTGCTAAAAATGACTGCCGTAATCCAGATAGCAAGTACAGGGCGAGCAGTCAACTTTCCCAACTGTTGCTGAATAACTCCGCGAAACATCATTTCTTCGCAAATGGCAGGGATTAGAGCAATTGTCAGCACACTGAATAAAAACTCAATGGGCGTATCCATTACCAATAATCCTTTTATCAAATCGGTCAAATTACTTTCCATACTGACTGCCCAATCTGGTAGTGGCAATTGCTTATTGAAATGCAACAATGCCTGTGCCAAAGGAAAAATAGACAGCAAAAACAGGACACCAAGCCCTAAAGTGTAAAACTTAGGAAATTGATGAAACTGAAAGAACTGCCACCATTTGCCAGCAATTAAAACAGCAAACAACAAAGCTGGCGCACCAAACATCGCCACTTGGTTGATGATGGTGAACGTCCTTACTAAATTCCTGACAAACAAAGAATTATCTATTCTCACTGCTTGAACAATTGTGGCATAATCCACCCCTAAAGCTTTTGTGATAGCAACAGTAAGAAGACTTCCAAGTAGAATTCCAATAAAAATTAGCGCAAAGACCGCCATCAACTGAAACGACCATGAAGATGAAAATGCTTTTACAGAAGGCTGTTGATTCATTAATATTTATCCTTTTACAACAAACAATGAACTGTGAAATTTAGAAATTGTTGAGCGCAAATGCTACAATATAGTTATTTAGTAATTTGTCAGATTGGTAATTTGCTAGGATGATAATCTCGGAGTTAATGAATCAGACCCAAATAAAAGGCGTAAAAGAATAGGCTAAATGACTGGAACTAGGCATGGTGCAGGTGGAAATCAAATAATTGTTCCCTCAAACTGTATAGGTTATCTTTGATATGTTCTGAAAGTTTCAGTTCTTTACGAAAAATAATGGTCAAACTAAAAATAAACACCATGAATTATTGGAATCAAATAGGTGTATTACTAACCATCGCCATTGGTTTTTTAATACGTCCGTTGCGCAAATAAATCCCCAAGCAGTGCTTGAGCAATGTATTCAATACCACGACCCAAAAGAGAGTTGGTCAAAGTTTAAAGGACAGTTCGATATGCGCATTACCAGGGAAGGGCAACAAGAGCGAAACTTTAGCCTCACTTTCGACAACAAAAAAGACTTTTGGCAATACTGTTATGCCACTAATGATTCCTTGATTTGTTACGGGAAATCAGCCGGCAATTTGTTTGCCAGCTACAACGGTAAACAAACCTTCGACACCACCCATTTTCCCGTTCCCACCGACAGGATTCAATACCTGTACGAAGTTTATTTATACCTTTTTGGCATACCACAAAAGCTGATGTCCGATGCAAAGTATTTAAGCCCTATTGTTTCGGATACCGTTTTCATGGGGATTCCTGTTCATCAATTGACCTTTGACTACCAAAACCCTCAAAAAGACAAGTGGCTGTTCTTCATCAATAGCAGCAACTTCAGGCTGGAAGGCTATCAGTTCTACAAGGAAAGTCCCACAAAAGATGGCGAGTACCTCGTGCTAAAAGATTGGAGCAAGTACAAAGGCATCCTGTTTCCCAAAACAAAGGAGTGGTACTGGAATGCCACAGGTAATTTTTTTAGAACAGATACGATTCTGGAGCTTGCGCAGACAAGCAGCAGCAGAAAAAATAGCAGACAAAGCCAGTAGCCGTAATAACCAAATTTTATTTTATTTAGTTTAGGGGGACTTAAAGAAGATAACATCTGGCCTGCCGCCATCAAACGAATGCGAAAACGATTTCGCTGGCAGAAAAAGTAGGAATGGAAGCACTATTAGCGATGCTAGATTAATAAAAAAATTCCTTTCCTCACTTAGTTTTTTTGTATCTTTACAAAGTAAATGTGTAGTCCTTATGATGAAAGATGCGTTAAAGCAATACATCATGGATCGGGTGGCTTATCCAAACAAAGAGGAACTGGATGAGGTGCTGGAGCTATTTCAGCTAAAAATCTTTTCAGAAAGGAGAATTTTCAAAAGACCTTTTGCCACAGGAAGTCATGTGGGATTTGTCCAAGAGGGGAGCCGTGAGGATGATGCTTTACAACGATAAAGGCGATGATATTACAGCTCGAATCAGGCAGGGACCACTGTTGATTACCGATATTTATGTGTTGCAAGGGAAACAAAATTCGCCCTTGGGAATAGAATGTATGGAAGACCTAGATATGTTGATCGTTTCTTTGTATAAATTTCAAATCCTACTCGAGAAAAGCCTAACCTTGAATATTTTTGTTCGCAAATATCTTACGGAACAATTAGAAGAAATTTTTAATAAACATATCCTATTTATATCGGGTACAGCAAAAGAACGGTATAAATTTATTTTAGAAAATAATCCTACCTTATTGAAGAAGTTTCCACTTCAATTAATTGCCTCCATGATTGGCATTACGCCTACCCAACTAAGTCGAATCAGAAATAAAAAGTAAGGCGTTTTACTTCTCAACAAATGTTGAGAAGTTAAATCGGTCGCTTTACCTTTGCGTAAAATTGCGACAGACAAGCAATGTACGTTTTTA
>JAAUTG010000084.1 GCA_012031785.1 Saprospiraceae bacterium
ATCACTGGGCGAGTCGCTTTGTTGTCGTTTGCTGTACCTGCTGGTGCTGTACTTTCATTCGCTGCAAAGTGGTCTGGGTCGCCTGTTTGGTCATATTGTCCACCATCCAAAATAGCGTGGCTTGCACCTGCATCGTCGGTTAGGGTCACCATGTATGCTCCTGGTGTCAAACCATCAAAGATGTAGTTGCCATTTTCGTCCGTTGTCGTAGTTAATGTCACGTCATCTCCTGTGCCGAAGATACCGTCTGCACCTGCTCCCATCAACGTTACTTCTACGCCACTTACCCCAATTTCGTTCGGGTCTTGTACGCCGTCACCGTCGCTGTCTATCCACACTCGGTCGCCTAGTGCTGCTACTGGGCTATCTGTTGGGTTATCCACATTCCCTGTCGGGTTGTAGTTGTAACCGAAGTCTGCCGTTAGGTTTTCTTCGCCACTATCCAATGTGATTTTGTACCCTCCGTTTTGGCTTTGGTCTTTGTTACCCAAATCGCCATCGTCGGTATCGGTATCTGCATCTGCACCATCTACTACATTCGTAAACACAGTCGTTTGTGTTACTCCTGTTGGAAGTGTTGATTCTACTACATCCACGAAGTACATTGCTGCTGGTAGGTTCGGGAACAAGTATTCTCCATCGCTATCCGTGTAAGTCGTTTGCGATAACCGTGCCGTTCATGTCTTTCAAATCCACTTGAACGTTTGGAATGCCTGCTTCACCTTCGTCTTGTAAACCATTGCTGTCTTCGTCTAACCAGACGTAGTTGCCGATTGAACCAAGGGCTTGTACTGCTTTCTTGATACAAATAGCCCCAATTCCAAAGGAAGCATCTGTTTCAAAAGTGATTTTATTGAAGGAGGAGATGCCTAACTTGGTTGCTGTGATGCCTGTGATCCGGTTAGCGAATCGGTCGCCATAAGCCAAGCCCGCCACCGCGAAAGGAGAACCTGAAGTGGGTTCAAAGTCAGTGAATAATACATCGACTGATTCCCCTGTTAGGGTGTTCTCAAAGGTGATGAAGTCGTCGTCATCTAATTCTGAGTCTTCTACATCTACTAGGTCAAAAGCAAAATCAGATAGGCTCATCGTCGAAATGGAGAGAATTTTTCCACCATCATTGTTATCGTTCGGTGTGCTAATAGTAGCATTTTCGTTGATGATTAACAAATTACCTAAGTTCTCGGTCGTTAAGTTGCCTCCTGCCCAAGCACTACCGCGCTCTAAAATCAGAGTCTGCCCCACCACTAACCTGCTGAGTTGTAGAGGTTTAGTGGATTGTTGCTTGGATCACCTGATGCAAAAGTGATGCCCATACCGCCACCAAAAATGTTGTCGTAAGGTTGGTCGATATTGATGTCACTTGTTCCTGCTATTAAAGTGTTTCCTGCATCATCGGTGTCAAAGTCTAAGGTAAACACTTCGACGCCTTCTACACCTTGCGGGCATAAAGTGATTGGGTTAACAGCCGCTTCTACCCGCACCAAATAATCTTCCACTTCTCCGTCGCCTGCTGCTCCTTCGGATGCTGCTGCACCTGTTCCCAAGTCGTCTGTGGTCAAACGGAATCTTGCACCCACGTTGGTTCCTATCACTGCTCCTGCCGGCACATTGAAGGTAATCATTGCGCTAGTCGCATTGTCAGCTACTACTACTGCTGCTGGTGCTTCGCCCATGTCGTCAAAGTCCCCGTCGTTGTTGAAGTCTATGAAGCCGTACAAGTTGGCGTTGCCACCTGTCATGTTCATCAAACTTACGGTTACTATTGGGCTATGACCTGCAACAAAGGTTGGGAAAGTTACGTCATCTTCATCTGCACCATCGCCATCTGCTAGGGCACTTGGTTGACCGTCGCTTTCGCTATCTATTGTTGCACCCAACTTGATGTTGTTGTCAATAACGTGGCTTGGTCCGCCATTTGCAGATTGTGTTTCGTAGTTGCCTGCGCCTGTGCCATCGCCGCTGTCGGCTAAGTCGCCGTAGTCTAGAACTGCTGCTGGATCACAACTTCCAGGATCATTAAGCACAACCTCCACATTACAACTTACATTGTTGTCATCCTGCACGGTAATAGTGTATGTTTTACCTGAACCAGAAGTGCCATCAGGTAATCGGAACATAGTCGGATTAGCAGCGTAAGCTACATCTTCTGCTGGAGTGCCATCTAGTAGCGTTACTTCCACACAATTCCCCATATTGTCCACAGCAGTTACACTATAAGTGGTGCTCGTGTTTGTTCCTGTTGGGCTTAGTGTAAACTTGATATAGTCATTTGTGCCGTTGTCCACACACTCTGGTGTTACAACTAAAGTATTTAATGAACAAGAAGGTCCAGTACAGCAAGATTCAAAGCAAAGGTCATCAATTTGAGCAGCGGTACTTTCAACAGGACCACTCACTGGCAATCCGCTATTTCTAGCCCAAAATGCTCTTACGGTTGCAGTCCAGTTACCTTGATTTTGAATTAAATCGTTGGCTGCAATACACAATCCAGTACCTTGTAATGTACCATCATTTACTTGAAAACTGCCTGTTCCATTGCCATTTACACGCACGTCCACGTCGCAAACGGTCATAGTGTTTTTTTCATTCTGGAAATTTCCATTGGCAATCGCAATTTGAGTGCCGTAAATGCCATTAATACCAGCATTTTGGTAGCTTCCAGTGTCGTCTCCATCTTTTTGATCGAATGGCGTTGTTGTAGCGTTATTCGCCCCTCTATCCCCTACTTCCAAACAAACGCCTACTAAATAAGTAGTTCCATCATCTTTAGTTTGGAAGTCCTGTGTCACGTTAATACAAACGTTTTCAAAGTAGGAATATCCTTTTACGTTCTGGAAGTTTGCAGCTGTTTTGTCGTTTTCGTCGCTGAAAGTAAAGTTAGAACGACCTGCTTTAGAAACAGATGTAATACCTACTGGTGCAATTTCGTCCCCTATTTCTACATCAGAATTAGTGATACAGAAAAAGGTATTGCTTTCATCAACTTGCACATTTGCAGAAGTTCTAAGGATACCGTTTACCATAATAAATCTAGCTCCTGAAGATTTCAATTGCAAATTACCGTTCTCCAATCTCAATTCTGTATTCTCCACGTAAACAACTGCATCGCTATTTAAGAGCAAGTCACCATTGTCTATAATAACAATACCGCCACCTGTCACTAATATTCTCTGGTTAGAGAAATCTTGAGACAAGTTCCAGTTAACAGTCTGACCAGGGTTGGCTGTAATTGTGTTTGTGAACGTAGCAGGTCTATCACATCCACTATCTTTTACAGGGATACTACAGTCTGATAAGCAATCATTACTAGATGAAACTGTCACCTCTACCAATAATCTTCCACTTCTGCATCGTAAGCGGTGAGTGTTAAGCCAGCAACGCCAGGTTCACCTGCACCGTCGTCTGTGCCATCGTTATCGTAATCCTGAAATACATTGACGGTAAGCGCCATAAAAGCGGACGCTTCCGTGCTGTTTGATGTCCAGTTAAAATTGGAAAAGACCATTTCCATTACTCGCGCATAGTTTTGCTGGTAGGCAAGCAAGCCTGCAACACTGATGGCAAGTAAAGAAACCAACTTTACTGTCCTGTTGGAATAAAAATTAAACATAATCACTAGTGTTTTAATATAACAGTAATAAATTAATTGAACCAAACTATCATTGCTTTTCAATACCTATGAGCCTAAAAAAAAGATGATTGTATGTTGTAATCGGAGATTTTGGGACAGTTTGATAGTAGGCTATAGCTTACACAACCTTCTATTCCATCACAAAGTTAGGTAAGAATATCACACGTCCAAATCAAAAACGTAGAATAAAAACGTACACATTTTTAGGAGACAAAGGACTAAGATACGCCTATTTAATAGCTTGAATAATTCGTAAGCATTTTGTTATTTGAGCAAAAAAACGATTTTTTTACGAAAATTGTAATATATTTTTTTTAATATATTTATAAATTGCTTGAACCGTTAAAATCTTATTATCTCTTCTTAAAACACTGTAAATACTGATGTCACGCAAATTGTCATTTGTGTTTGGCTATCTGCTCTTTGAAAAGGATTTTTCCCACTCAGATGGAAAGTCTATGAATTGAGGAGTCCAGATGATGCTTAGAAAAAGGAGCTTCCCTTATGGGAAACTCCTCTAAATTTACACTAAGTCTTATCACTATTTTACTCATTCGTCTTCACAAAACCACCCAACTGACCTTCGCTTCCTGTGAGGAAGTAAGAACCACTTGGTAGGTCTTGGATGTCTAGTTCAAAGATGTTCCAACCGTTTTGTGGAACGTCTAATTTGAACACTTTTGCTACTCGGTTCTGCATGTCTGCTACCACAAACTCTGCTCTCGCATTTTGAGTGTAGATACGTACATTCAACTTGTGGCTTGCACCTACTGGATTCGGATACAACACGATTTCATGGTTGTTCTGTGAACCTCCTAACTGCGCTACGCGAAGCTCTGAGTAGTCAAATGTACCATCTGTGTCCACCTGCTTCAAGCGGTAGTAGTACAACACGCCTGGGATAGCCGTTCTGTCCTCGAAACTGTAATCGGTTGTTTCGACTGTTGTACCCTTTCCTTTCACGGTTCCAATTTGCTTGAAGGACTTAGCATCTTCGCTGCGCTCCACTTCAAAGCGGTCGTTGTTCAACTCCGATGCAGTTGTCCATGTTAAACCGATGTGATCGTCTTTCGCTTCTGCTCTGAAGGCAATCAATTCTACTGGTAACACGAAGTTCGATGTCAATACCGCAATATCGTGGTCGTCTTCATCGTTGCCCGCTTGACCGTTTCCTGTCAACTGGTCATCCACTAGGTTCGGTGCAACCTCTCCTGATGTATTGCCATCTGTTGCATCTGGTGTGCTATCCACATCCGTTGGTGCGTCTGTGTTGCTGTCGTCGTCTGTATCAAAACTACTGATTTCCACCGTGTTGGTAATCACTGTACCTGGTGTGGTGCCATCTGTGATGTCGGCGGTGAAGCTGAACATCAGTAAATCTTCTGACTCTAACCAGTTTGCGGTATTTGTTCCGAAATCAATCACATAGTCGTTTCCTACTTTTGTGATGGTAACGCCTGCTGGTGCTGGATTGCCATTGATCATTAAGCTGCTTGCTACCAATGCTGCATTTTCCAATGTTGCTGGCAAGTAGTTCGTTACTGTTACATCTGATACTGCTTGACCACCTTGGTTTTCTACTGTCACTTTGAACGTGATTGGGTCGTCGTTGTCGTAGAAGCCCTGTGCTGGTGTGGTAGAAGTAATTTCGATGATTGTTGCCAAATCCACTACCTGTCTTACCCCAAAGTCATAGCTTGCTACCACATTTTCACCTGTTGACGGGTCAACTGCCGCTGTGTTTTGGTTGCCTTGTACTGGACTTGCTACTACTCCTGCAAAGTCGTCAGAGTCTTCTAAGTCGTTGCCATTGCTATTCACGTTGGCAGTCGTTGGTACTAAGTCTGCAGATGTAAATACCGTTTGGTTTGCATCTACTTTGATGGTGTGTACTGGTTCTGCACCTGCACCATCGCCGTTGTAGTCTTCATCCAACAACAAGTTTGTAAATTCGTAGAAACCAGGATTGCCAGCCGCATCATTTACGGTTGTGGTTACAATCGTGCTCATGGTACCGTCTGGATAAGTAATCATCAAGGTTACTTGTACCCCGTTGATACCTGTTTCGCCATCGTCTTGTAAACCGTTGGCATTCGTATCTTCCCAAACGTAGTTTCCTACACTTGCTGGGTCTTTGTAGTAGCCAAAGTCAACGTTTCTATTGTCTGGTATTGTTCCATCAATGGTCACTGCAAAAGCATCTGACTTGGAGTTGTCCATTGGGTCGTTGCCACCGTTGGTTGTTGCATCTTGGCTGCCTAGTGAGTGCCAGTAACCATTCAATAAGCCTGCTTCATCCGTTACGTCCACCACGTAGTCGCCTAGTGGTAACTCATCGAACAGGTACAAACCATTTGCATCCGTTGTAGTAGTGCCAATTCTTGGCTCTCCTGGATTGATTTGTCCATCGCCGTTTAAGTCGCGGTATAGGTCTAGCGTTACTCCTTCAATGCCTGCTTCGTTAGCATCTTTGATGCCATCTGCATTTAAGTCTTCCCATACCAAGTTTCCGATGGAACCTAGTGTATTTGCATCGTCGCCAGAGTAACCGAAGTCTTGCATCAAATCTACTGGACTAGCTGGTGTCAAGGTAACAATTCCACCTTGATTGTCATTGCCACCATTTGGATCAAACACGTTCTCTAAGCCTGTCAATACTGGATTGTCAACGCCTGGTGCGGGTATGATCACTTGGTAGTTCATGTTCAATGCCAAGCCACCGAAGTAGTAGTTGCCATTTTCATCCGTAAGGGTTGTGGCAAATGGACTAGCTAGTTCTGCCCTTCGATGTCGCCGTCGTTGTCTAGGTCTTTGTATAATTCTACGATAACGCCTTCAATGCCTGGCTCGTCGCCACTTTGCATACCGTCGTTGTCGTCGTCAAAGAATACTTTGTCGCCTATCAAGCCTTCGCCCGCATCTTGTGCATCTGGTGTGTAACCAAAGTCTTGGTCAGTTACTGCGGTTGCTGTCAAGTCGCTTACTGCACTGATGCCCAAGGTTGCACTTGTTGCACCACCTACTGGTGCGCTGCTGCCTGTTGGTACAACTCCACCGTCTGCATCGTAAGTTGGTTTCAAACCATCCAACACGTTGTCTGTATCTGTCACCCAAACGATGTAGTCATCACTGCCTGCACCATCTGTGATTGGCAAGTCCTCGAACAAGTATTGTCCGTTTGCATCGGTTACATCGGTTGCGATGATTGGTTCACCTGCTTCCCAAGTGCCGTTGCCGTTCAAGTCTTTGATTAATGCTACACTTACGCCTGCGATTGGCTGCTCGTTGGCATCATCTTGACCGCCTAAACCGTTGAACGCATCGCTATTCACTGCGCTTGGTCCGTTTTGGTCTGCATCTGCATCCAACCATATCGTGTTGCCGATTGAACCCAATTGTGTACCTGCTTCTGGCTGGTAGCCAAAGTCAACGTTCAAGAACACATCGCCAGGTCCTAGAATCACTGGGCGAGTCGCTTTGTTGTCGTTTGCTGTACCTGCTGGTGCTGTACTTTCATTCGCTGCAAAGTGGTCTGGATCACCTGTTTGGTCGTAGTTCCCTGTGTTCAACACATCGTGGCTTGCACCTGCATCGTCGGTTAGGGTCACCATGTATGCTCCTGGTGTCAAACCATCGAAAATGTAGTTGCCGTTTTCATCTGTGGTCGTGGTTAATGTCACGTCATCTCCATTACCGAAGATGCCGTCTGCACCTGCGCCCATCAACGTTACTTCTACGCCACTTACTCCAATTTCGTTCGGGTCTTGTACGCCATCACCGTCGCTGTCAATCCACACTCTATCGCCTAGTGCTGCTACTGGGCTACCTGTTGGGTTATCCACATCCCCTGTTGGATTGTAGTTGTAACCGAAGTCTGCTGTTAGGTTTTCTTCGCCACTATCCAATGTGATTTTGTACCCTCCGTTTTGGCTTTGGTCTTTGTTACCTAAGTCGCCATCGTCGGTATCGGTATCTGCATCTGCACCATCTATTACATTCGTAAACACAGTCGTTTGTGTTACTCCTGTTGGAAGTGTTGATTCTACTACATCCACGAAGTACATCGCTGCTGGTAGGTTCGGGAACAAGTATTTTCCATCGCTATCTGTGAAAGTCGTTGCGATGACCATGCCGTTCATGTCTTTCAAATCCACTTGAACGTTTGGAATGCCTGCTTCGCCTTCGTCTTGTAAACCATTGCTGTCTTCGTCTAACCAGACGTAGTTGCCGATGGCACCAAGTAGCGGTGTATTAGGAATCAATCCTGCATCAAAAGTATGATTGGTCTCGTCAGCTGTGAACATGATAACTGGCATATTGCCAACGTTAGGTACGTTCATTTCTGATACATCTGAATCGTTCTGATCTGGATTGTTGCCTTCGCCTGAATCGAGTGATGTTAAGCTATAAGTAGTTCCACTAACTGTAATTATATCGGTAGTTGCATCATAACTATCGCCCATAAATACGATGAAGTATTTTGCGCCACTTGTCAAGCCCGAGAAAGCAACAGTTGCTGTTCCATTGGCATTTACG
The DNA here is from genome assembly GCA_012031785.1 of Saprospiraceae bacterium. Classification (GTDB taxonomy): domain Bacteria; phylum Bacteroidota; class Bacteroidia; order Chitinophagales; family Saprospiraceae; genus JAAUTG01. Next base: position 8,171 of record JAAUTG010000084.1, read on the forward strand.
CCGTTGATGTCCACGTTGGTTTGGTCGAAGTAGTATTCGCCATTTGCATCTGTTACATCAACACCTACTAATAAACCGTTTGCATCGTATAGTTTCACAGTTACACCACTGATTGGACTTTCGCAAGCATCTTGTGTGCCGTTTTGGTCAGTGTCCTCCCAAACGTAGTTACCGACTTGGATGGGAAGTGGATCGCAGAGGAGTTCGAGGTCTCCAAGACCCGCCGCTTTGCCAATTTCGGTAACAGTACCATCAAAAACCTCGTACTTGTCAGTTTGGGCACCTGTGTTATTGTCGAGCCAAACCAAGCCTCCAGAGTCTGCAGATTCAGGATCGGTAAAGGTAGAAACTACGGTATTGTTAATTAGATTATACGCAAGCCCCCCTTGGGTAGCCTCACCATGTCGAATACTGGTCGTTGGATTGAGCGTTGCACTAAACGTAGTTGGATCATTGTAGAATTCTCCGCCATTGTATCCAGCGGTTGTGTAATTTTGAGTACATCCTGCATTCCCTTCCAAAATGTAGTTAGACCCAGATTTACAAAGACGAACAATATCTCCCGCCGTAGCACCGCTCCTCAAAGTTGTACCTGTTGTAGGATAATTATTGAAGCCTGATTGCATCCCCCAACGATCCATAAATCCAAGTATAAGATTACCGTTTCTATCGAATTCGAGATCAGATACAATTGGCTGTGGCAAACTCACATAGTTGTTGGGTCCTCCTGGTCCGCCAGTAGGTGTAAAAGTGGATGACCAGCGATTCCATGTACCAGATTGAGAGCCAATGTCAATTGCTACGCCACGAGCGTGAACAAGTCCACCAAAATCTGTGATCAAAGTAAAAGCAGGGCTTACCGCTGTTGGATCTAGCTCGTAAATGTAAACATGCATGTTATTAGCATTACCGCCTACGTTTTCTTCGCTACATACTCCTGCGATATAAACTTTACCTTGATAAAACTCCACACCCCATGCCCGAAAAACACTAGTAGAACCACATGGAGTAGGCCATGCATAGGAGACTACGCTTCCGATAGTAGGCGCTGTGGGAGCAACAGAAGTGCCGCTCAATGGTACCTGTAGTAAAGTTTGTTGATTCAAGTTCATCACCCACAGCGATTTTTCATCGCTGGAGATATCCATGTCTCCCAGCGATATTTTACCGACCGCGTCAAAAGATGCTGCGTCGTTGCTTGGCGAAACACCTCCATTGGGAAGACCAGTATGCGGATCAGTGCCTGTATTAATTGTGCCCTGATTCAAATCCAAAAATTGTGTAACGACATTCGTGTTTGGATCAACCATATAAATCCCTCCCGTACCCATGGGACCATAGCCCATGTGCCGGCGTTGAACTGCAGAAACAAACACTTTTTTGGCAGTTCGGTGATAAGCTACACCATAAGTAGCTCCAATTTCATTACCCTGTGCCAAATAGGTATTCGTAGTAGGATTAGTGTAAGGAAACCTGACTAGTACATCAGCACTTGCAGCCAAACCTGGCGTAGCGTGTAATGGATCCCCGTTGACAAAACAAGGTGTCACCAGATTCGGATTTGCTTGGCAATAATCGTCTGGATTGACTACCCCAAAATCTACCTCACAACTAGAAGTAGTAACAAATTGTACATCCGTACCGTTATCTGTGCCTGCTGCGCTTGGCTGCAAATAGCCCAAACTAGCTGGAATGACAAATTCTACGCGAACTGGATATGTCAAACCTGCATCATCCACACTCCAATCGCCGTTGACGTTCGTGTAAGTTGTCAAGGTTGGTGTAGTCGCATCACATTCGTAGATTTCTACTAGGATAAGGGATTGCCCTATTTCAGCAGCATCTTCTACGCCATCGTTATCAATATCATTGAACACTGTTCCGCCTAGTGTATTCACACATGCTGGCGCACAAGTTGCGTCTGGTACCAAGTCAAATGTTGTAGATGCTGTACAAGTCGTAGTTGTGCTAAAGTTTGCGGTCAATAAGCGATCAAAATCTGGTCCTTGCATCATCAAGCTAAATGCTTGTGAGCCTGTTGCACCACTTGGTGTGAAGCCTGAACCTGATACTGCTTGTCCATCTAGTTCAACAATGATGGTTTCGCTTGTTGCATCAATGAAATTCCATTCTACGTCGAAATTAACGGTGAAGTCGTTTGCACCGTTGCAAGTAAGGACTAAATTGGCAATGGAAACATCACAAGTCGCTAACACCAAGCCAAAATCTATTTGCAGATTATCTTGCGCATCAGGAAAACCGTCTAAGTTTCCAGGTGTATCACCTGTACCATTTTCTCCTGTTGGGAGAGTGGTTGGTGGATTTGGGATAGTTACCGTAGCACCTGTTGGGTTCTCACTGTCCAAATCATCATCTGCGCTAAACCCTATGGTGGTAGCTTGATACCCCATAGGTAAGGTTGGTAAACTTACGTTGTAAGTTCCAGGAGTTAAGCCAGTGAAATAGTAAATTCCGTCCGTTACACCATCACTTGAAGTAGTTGTGTTGTATGTAACGTTATCAGCAGCGGTATTAATGTCTCCATCTTCCCCTGCCCAAGTTAAGGCTACTGTTACTCCGTTAATCCCATTAGTAGCAGCTTCGTCTTGATCGCCCTGTCCATCCGTATCTTCCCAAACTAGATTACCAATTTGTGCTACTTGCTGGTAATAATCTTCTACTTCTCCGTCGTCAGCCAATCCATTTACTGATAAACCACCTGATACGCTTAAGCGGAAGCGGAAGTGCGTTTCTCCACCTTCAAATGTTGCGTTTGCAGGAACAGTAAAACAGTATTGAGTGGAAGTTACTCCTCCATCCGGAATAGTGGCACCAGAAGGCGCAAAGTCTAAGGTATTTAATTGTTCTCCAGCATCGAAGCTGCCACTGCCATCAAAGTCAATCCATGCCTGTAATATGGCATCTGCTCCTGTAACATTCACTGCTGTTACTTCAAAACATGCTGTTGCGCCAGGTATCAAAGGCGTAACTAATGAAATACCATCTTCATCGTCGTTGCCAGTACAAGTTCCAGTAGCAGTACCGGCGTTGCCATCGTCTCCGTTGCCATTCAAGCCTGCTTCTGCGTCAGGTTGTCCATCGCTTTCTGCATCCACACAGCTTCCTAAGTATAGTTGATTGGTAATTTCGTGTCTAGCACCATCTTCAGCATTTGTGGTAGCGTTGAAGCTGCTTGGCAAATCGCCATAGTCAAGAGATGCCATCAATTCGGATACACCTATATCTAACGTGTGATTGCTTTCTCCGTAAGCACCAGTAGTGATGGCAATTACGCCAGAAGCATTAGCATCGGAATCGTTTAAGTCTGATTTGTTATTGTTATTGGTTTGTCCCGTAGCATTTGGCGTTGTAAAACTCGATATAATTGGGTCTATGGCTTGTACTGCACTTAAAGCTACTCTAATTTCGTAGTTCATATTGGCAAGCACTCTTGTTTCGCCATTCGACCAAGTTTGCTCGACTTCTATTGGTGAATTTAAACGCTCCGTCTCCTTCCACAGCATCGGCAGCAGTAGTTGTTTCTGCCACTTTTATGAAAGTGTTAGGGCTTGTTTCTTTGTAAAGCTCTACTAGCACTCCATTGATACCGCTTTCGTTTGCGTCTTGCCTGCCGTTGCCGTTATCGTCCTTCCAAAGGCGATTCCCTATTTCGATAGGTGCGTTTAAACGTGAAGATACTCCAGCTACGTCTCCAAGTCCATTTCCTTTACCAAAAGTAGCAGTATTATCGCCAGTGCCAGGATTAAAATCTTGTGTTGCATAGATGAGTGAAGCCCCTTGACGGCTGCCGTTTACTACACTCAAATCTAAAATCCCCCCTTGATTGAAGTCATCGAAGTTGTCAATTGGGTCGTAAACGCTGACTAAAATATTGTTTGTTCCTGGCAAGTAGAATAATCCACCTAAACTAACTTCGTCGTGACCTTGCTGCTTGGCAGGTTCCAAGATTGGGTCTTGGTCGTTTACATCTGGTGCACAGTTGGCAATACCAGGTCCATCCGCAGAAGCATTGGCAGGACGATAGCGGTCGTCGTAGAAAAATTCTCCATTCCCAGGACCTTCTCCTTTATTGATACCTGTTGTCGGTCCGAAAGTTGCACCGTTTGTACCATTAGAGGAGTTGTTTTCAATCACGTAAGTCGTGTTGTCAAGGGTGTTTAAAGAAGCAACCAATACATCACCAGCCCCATCCGCATTAAATATGGTGTTGGGGTCTGCTCCTGACGCACTTGGAGGAAGTTTTTTGTAACCGTGCTGATCTGCGAAGCGGTCTCTTACACCAATAATCATTTTACCGTAGCGGTCAAATTCAATATCAGTAATCCAAGGTTGAGGATAAGCACGCTCTGGAGCTAATGCACTAGCACCTGTTCCTGAACCACCACTATTGCCTTGCACGGCTGTTTCAAATGTGGTTTTATCATAGACAGGAGACCAAGGGAAAAACTCTGCTTGCGCATTATTGCTACAAAAGTCAATAGCTTGCCCTCTGGCATAATCAAAATCAAACTCTAGGACTTTAGTAAAGGCATCTGTGCTGGGGTCAAATTTATAAATAAACCCTTGCATTTGTGAACGATCTCCTGTGTTGCTGACTGTGCTAGCATTTTGGTTATACGCGACAGTGGATTCTGCGGTATAGACTAATCCTACGTAGATATTTCCGCCATAACATTTAACAGCGAAAGGTCTTACGTTAATATCTCTATCAGCAGCACTACCTGGAAGACCTGGTAAATCCGTCATATCTCCAGATGAGGGCCAGCGGCTAATGTTTCCCGCACTTGGTGCGCTTGGATTGGCTCTAGTTCCGCCAAGTGGCATTTCGTATAGTCTTCTATCAGCCAAGTTGATTGTCCAAAGGGTATTTTCATCTTCTGATAAAGCCAGTCCACCTAAACCTATTTTTCCTACTGCATCATAAGCATTAGGGTCTCTATTAAAATCTGAACCAATTGGATGTGGGTCTGTGCCTGTGGTATTAGCACCAAACAAAGCGTTTAAGTCCATAAAGGTAGAAACACCAGTAGATGCTATGGGGGCAGTTGTGCCATTCAAGTTGATTCTGTAAATAGCTCCAGTCCCACTTGGTCCGAAACCTGTATGGCGTTTAGTAAAGGCTGCTGCAAATATAGCATTTGCTGATTCAGAATAGGCAACACCAAAAGTAGAACCTATTTCATCATGGTCAGCCACAAAATATTCCGTAGGTGATATATTTCCTACGCCAGCAGTAATTTGGCTTGCAGCCATCATAACCAGTACATCTTGAGCCGCGTTTGTGCCATTGTAAGCACCATCCACGTAACAAGGCGTAGCAAGAAATACCGCACTTCTGTCAGGCGCATAATTACTTGGATCATTTACACCTACATTGGCTGTTTCGCCAAGTGATAAGAAACTTACTGTGGTAGCTCCTGCCGTACTTGGCTGTAAATTGGTGGCTAGTCCTGTCACTTCCACACGGTAAGTATCGTTATTAGCGGGTACAAAAGAGTAATTGCCACCTCCATTGTCTGTTAAAATCGTTGGATTGTTGGCGGCATCGTAAGCAGTGACTACCAGCCCCGCAATGCCAGCTTCTGAAGCACCATCATCTATGCCGTTGCCGTTAATATCTGTAAATACATTGACGTTGATGCCTGCTGCTGTACCATCGAATTGCAAAATAGACCGCAAGATGCTGCCCACATCGTCTCCTGTGTCGTCACATACGCGCAAAGTCCATGTGCCAAATGAACTTTCCCCATCGAAAGCGTTTAAGGCAGTAGCAGTTTCTGGCGTTCTAATATTTTCGTAAAATGGGGAAGCAGTATTGTGATTCGTAGCACCTACTGTACTGATGTTAGTTGCTACATCACTATCCAAAAGTATATCAAAGTTTTGAGAACCATTGCTACCGATATCTGTAAACAAGGTTACAAGTGTACCTGCTGGCGATTGTAAAGTTACGTCCAAGTCATTTCGGTAGGTATGCGAAATGACTAACCCTACGTTCAAATCATTGATGGTAAAGTTATCCGTAACATTGAAGGTGACGACAGCATTGTTGTTGGTAGCACAACCATTATCAGGTATAGCAGTCGAAGTGGTTTGCTCGTACTGATATGGTGCTAATGGCATGAAGTTTACAGCACTGCTTGAGGCAGGTGTAACGGAAATCTCTGGGTCAATCACTAAGGACTGCGTTTTGTCGTAATCGCCGACATTAAAACCCACTACGTTGTTTTGTAGGGTGAATGCACTTTCTACTTCTACTCGGTTTCCATTCACTTCTTGATAAGTGTAAGGTGCAGAATGGTGGATTAGTCCTGCTTGAGTAGGAATAACCAATTCGCCTCGTTCAGAAATGAAAGCGCCTTCGGCGTGCTCCAAAGTGATTTGAACATCTTGAATGTTGGCGTTTGGTTCGAGCACCAAATCATACGCCAAGTTTCCATTTCCTTTATCGTAAAATACCAAATCCGTTTTTTCAAAAGCGTTGTGGTAAATCAACGATTGTTTTTGCTTTGCATAAGTGAATTCGGCGTTTGAAGGGTTTAGTTTCATTCCGAATTTTGCACCTTCATCTAAAACAAATGAAGCTCCAGTTTCGTCAAAATGCACTGCAAAATCAGAAGTTTTGACTTCAAATCCATCTAAGTTATCAATAAATTTAAGGATGAAACGGACTGCTCGCAAGCAGATAACATGATAAGTAAAACGGCAAAGCTAAATATAGCTTGCAGACAAGGAACAAGACGGTATCTTGTCCTACATCTTAGTAGAAAGAACATCATAGCACAGGTTGTTAAGTTATTAAGTAAAAGTACAACACAATTTTTATCGTGGACTTTGGATGAAACGGCTGTAAAATATTTCAAGCTACTATTACCGAATCATAGTCATCAAAGCCCAGTTTATAGAATACAAGTTTTTATTTTATCAATGTTGAATAATTACTTTTTGTACTGCTACCTGTTTTGCGTCGGTAACCAGTTGTAGATAATAAATGCCATTGGGTACGTCAGATATTTTCAGAGCGACATCACCATTATTTCGTTCAGATTAATCAATTTCAATACCGTTCCATTGACGTTGACTAATCTCAATGCTCCTTTTTCAGCCTCTAGCATATTATAGTGTATCTCCAAGTATGTTCCTTGAGCAGGATTTGGAAATACTTGGAATAATATGTCTTGAGTAGGATTTACAAAAGCATTGTAAGACAGGTCATTGTCATACGCTTGATTGGTCAAGGTATTATTTTGACAGCCTGTTATGGTAATGTCATCTAAATAAATCCAGTCCTGATCCGTAGAAGCATCACATCGAAAGCGAAAGCGAGTGTTGCTGGTAAAGGGACCTGTTAAAGTAACTGCATCGAATTTTCTGACATTATTAACGAATTCATCACCTAGATTCCATTCTTCAACGGTGGTGTAGGTGCTTCCTCCATTGGTGGATAGTTGAAGCCAAAAATCTTCACTCGCATTGTCCATACTTACTGCGTAATAGGAAAAATCAATTGTGATTTCGCTGTAAGTAGTGAGATTTAGATTACCTGTACTCAATACAGAAGTAGCGGTATTGTCTCGCAATTCAACAGAAAAAGTGCCACTATTGGCATAAGTAGCATTGCTGACTCGCCTACAATCTGTACCACCATCTATCCAAATACCCAATCCCGATTCAAAATTCTGTGTATTGAGTACAACTGGGGTGCATCCTACATTGCAAGGTGAGCAAGAACCACCACAATCAACTCCAGTTTCATCGCCGTTTTGAATGCCATCGTTACAGGTATTCGTACCTGTGTACCCTGTAATTCTAAAATCGTCAAAATAAAATCCATCTGAAGGAGTGTTGCTATTGGCAAAAGTGACGAATCTAATTAAAATAGACTGCCCAACATAGGTGTTTAAGGAAATACTTTCGTTTATCCAAGTTTCGTTTCCTGTATAAGCAGGTGCGCTACTGACGGTGGAAGTTCTTGGCGTGGAAAGGGAAGCCCACGTACTACCTCCGTTTGTGCTAATTTGGACGCGCGTATAATCTAAACCTGTTTGATGTCCCCATTTTGCGGCGTATTCAAGTCTTGGGTTCACTACTCCAACCAAGCTGACTGCATTGGTAAGGCGAATTGCCCTAGCATTACTATTATTGATACTACTTATCTTTGAGTCCGTTACACACTGATTGCCATTATAAGCATCTTCGTTTGATACCTCCCATACTTTGCCTGTTCCAGATTGCGTCCATTGATTTAGCGTTCCTTCCCCTGTTTCTGAAAACAGAATTTGGGCTGCACCTACTGTCACATAAAAAGAATCGCGTTTTGTCAATACACCTTCTTGATACACGTCTGCGTAAAATTTTACTAAATCTCCAATATTTGCACTACTATTGACCGTAAATTGAAAAGGTGTCGCTGTATTACTGCTGCTGGTTCTTGGATTTATACTCCCGTAATTGGCGGTATTAGTAATGGAAGTTAGATGCGGATAAGTAGAAGATATGTTTACAGTGACGTTTTGCGCATTTTGGGTAAGCCCTTTATTTTGCACTGTTACAGCAAAAGATAGTGTTGACCCATTAATGAGGTTACTGTTGTTTAGGATTTGGAAACCTTTAAAATCTGCATAAGCCCCTGATACCCAACATAAATAAGTAAAGGGTCTGATATGTTCATCCACCAAAGGAATAATCTCACTTGGCGCGGGCCAAAAACCAGTTGTTCCTATCTCTGGAGTCCATATTGTAGTTCCCAATGTTTCAAACATCCAGTATTGACTAGTGCCACTCGCAAAAGAAAGGATTTGAACAGGGTCGCCATAGAGGTAATCATTTTCGTTCAAAAAATCATTAGAATATTCTGCAAAAGGGCGTACTCTGGACTTCCGTTACTAAAGTCTGGAAACAAGTAGGAGCCATCAAAAGTGTGCGTAGTGAACGCAATTGGAGGATTAATGCTAGTTGTGAAATCGCGAATAGCTTGAGATTCTGGTTCTGAAAACGGCGCAGTACCCCTGTAAGTATCATTACAAGTGTCGCCACTTGAGCCTGTGGTACTTGACCACATCCAATCGTAGTTTCTGTTCAAATCTACTCCTTCACAACTGCCTGTGTTGTTTCTCCTATTTTTTCTCCACATTCCACCGCCATTTGGGTTGGTGGATTGATTGTAAACGTAACCATCAGGATTCACGACTGGCACAAAGTAAAGTTGCCTGTTGTTGATTAAG
>JAAUTG010000397.1 GCA_012031785.1 Saprospiraceae bacterium
CTTTGTTACCTAAGTCGCCATCGTCGGTATCGGTATCTGCATCTGCACCATCTATTACATTCGTAAACACAGTCGTTTGTGTTACTCCTGTTGGAAGTGTTGATTCTACTACATCCACGAAGTACATTGCTGCTGGCAAGTTCGGGAACAAGTATTTTCCGTCGCTATCCGTGAAAGTCGTTGCGATGACGTTACCGTTCATGTCTTTCAAATCCACTTGAACGTTTGGAATGCCTGCTTCACCTTCGTCTTGTAAACCATTGCTGTCTTCGTCTAGCCATACGTAGTTGCCGATGGCACCAACACAACTTGCTACCGTTGACACCGTCACATCCGTAAAGCAATCATTAGTAATAGCGGAATACAAGCGCACTGTGTATTGCTGGGTTGTATTTGGAAGTGTACTGACTATCACGCCGCCGGCAGGGATGGCGGTAATAGTAGCTGGTATTGCATTACCACTATCGAATGTTGTTCCTGATGAGTATTGGTATTTATCACCAGCATTGAATCCATTTATGGTGATGATACCATTATCTTGTGCAGTACCCCCAAAACAGGTTGGGTTAGTGACAGCAGCAGTGGCAGTAGGAGGCACCGTATTACAAATGGTGAACGTACTAGTTTGCGCAGGGCAACCTGTACTAGCAATCGCACTTATATTGAGAGAAAAGGTAGTACAACCTACACCTGTGATGGTCACACTGTTGTCGCAGGCATCAAATGTCATACCCGTACCACCTACTTGTGGTGTCCATGAACTTCCGCACACAATACCTTCGCTACAGGTCATCGAATTGAATGCCTCCTGATTGAGGAAGAATTGTTGACCTACACCCCCACAAACATTGACCTCAAAAGTGGCAGGCAAATTATTTGGGCAGCACTCTTTGATGATGGCAAGTGCTTTGGCTCTATTATCAACAGGAAGATTAGGATTTGGTGCAGCAGCACCGAGGTATGCCAAAGTATTAGGATCAAATGCAGCAATACAATCTACCGTAGGATTATCAGTTTGATTAGAAACAAATAAGCGGTTATAGGTTTCAGACCAAATAATACCTCTAGTATCCCTAATTTGAGGAACAGTGCCCTCAAGAAATCCAGCTACGAATCCACCACTAGAATTATACTTTAAAAGACCTCCAGTGAAGGTTACTATGTACATATTACCAGCATTATCACTGACAATGCCTTCTGTAAAAGCTGTCCCACCAGGAAGAAAATTATCGCCAGGATTAGGATATCCAGTACCGCGAGAGATAATAGGATTTACTGGAGTAGCAAAATCATTCAATTCTGCCACCGTCATTCTCCAAACATGGCCATCTTCTTGGGTAGCATAGACCATGCCAGTAGTCTCATTGTAAGATAACCCCCAGTAAAGTCCTCCGTCAAAACCAGTAGTGACAGGCAATCCACCAGCTAAAGGCTTTTCTCCTATCAGTCCCCCAGTACAAAGGTCGTAAGCCCTGATCTCATTATACCCCGTTTTATAAGGGTATTTCCAATTGAGAACGCATTAAAAGTTGGTGCTTCCGTATCTACAACCGTAGTAGGAGTAATCGGGCTAATGTTACCATCACAGTCAAGTTGACGAAACGTAGATGGAGTGGAAATCCGATCGGCAATATACAGCCTTCCATTCAAATCAGTACCCAAGCCGTGAGGTAAAGGTAACGCAGTAGTTCCCAATCCAGGATACCAGTGCTGATTTGGAGGCGTACCGCCGTTAGCACCGATCAATTCAGTAAGTAAGATGCTACTTCCCACTTCAAATTTAAGAACAGCCCCAATTGCAGGCTCATTAAAATAAATATATTCTTTGCAATTGCAGGACTGTGCGTTTGCCACCTGCACGCTTGTAAAAGCAAAAAGGATAGTTAATATCCCAAATAATAAGTACCTCGCCAAGGAGGTATGCCGTGTGTACGTCTGCCTCATTTGCTGTTGCGACGGCCATACGTTGTCGTTGTGATGTCTAAATGACTTCATAAGAAAACCGAAATTTAGTATGATAAAATGAATTTATATATTGCATATTCATAAAATACAAATAGCAACATCATCCATAAAAGTGACGGCAAACAAGAGGTATGAAGATGTAGGAGTTTTGCCCTACAAAGAAGCATTGTGCTTGCTGTGTACAGTATTTTTATGGTATGTGTGCGTTTTAATGTTCTAACTTTGGGTATTTGGTTGCGTTTGTTTTTTTAGGTCGCTTTTGCTGTATTAGTGCAGAAGCTATATCGCATTATCGCTTGTGCGTACTATGTTTGTGTTGCTTACTACCGAAGCCATATCTATTTAATTTTCGTGTTCTTGCTTCTAAGGACTTACTATCGTTTCGAGCAGCATAAAAAATATTATTGTATATATGTTTCATGCTTTACAGGACAAAATTACGAGGAAGGTATTAGGATATTTAATCATGCCATGACGAAAGTGCCGTTTCATTGGATGAACAATTGAATAGAAAGGATGAGCCTAAAAGGAGCGAGGGAAGAAGGTAAGTGTTTTGTGTATTTGGCAGGTAAAGGGTATTTTTGCATCGGTTATTCTTTTTTTAATTGAAATTTTGTAATAAGAATGAAGTCATTTATTTACAGTATGGTCGCGTTGTTGATTTTGGTTTCCTGTAAAAACGATAATAGCGCTTCGCAAAGAAGTGCAGATGCACAGACAGCAACGTTGGCTACGGTATCCAAATTTTTGACATCAGAGGATGTTACTCACCTTCTGAAGATTAAGACAGCGTTTGATAAGCAGCTTTGTGGCAGTGCTACACCAGATGCTTCTACCTGTTATCTGAGCCACGCGCAAGAAGTTGCAGCTAATTTTTTGAACAAACTACCCTATACGAATAATTTCCCCTACGATGGTTCTTTTGATTTGTCGAAAGTAGAAAAACCTGCATCGCAGTTGAGTTTTTTGACTAAGAACTGCGGGTTTCAGGATTCGGTTACGAATAACATTATTCATTATTATTGTCTAAAAAGTCAAAGTAAGTTGATGGATTATTTTGAGGCATTGAGCGGATCTTCCACTTTGATTAAGAATTTTTACACGGAGTACAAAACGACTAAAACCATTTCTATTGCATTAAAAGAACGCTTCACACTAGATACTCAATCAGAATTGGATTTTAAGCAAGTGGATCATCAAATTTTTTATATGTTGGCACACCTGATGTTTAATGAGGAGCGGATTGCCTACGAGAAGTTGAGTGATTTGTGAGGGAGAGGTTGAGGGAAATATCGTCAACTTAGTAAAATCTTGCTATCATTGATGATATAATTTTAGTGCTTTTTTAATATATAAATCATTCAAAATGAGTTTATAGTATCGGATTGACTGCCAGTTATCCCGATACTATGCTCAACTATGTAAGTAAGTGGTTCAGAACTTTGCTTTGGTTTTTATTGTTTAAAAGTGTAAAAAATAAATTTTCAATGAGTGAGGCAGAGATCAAATTGCAAATTATCCGATTGGTGGATATTCAGCATGGTAGCAGGTTATTAGAATTGTACCAATTCATCCAATCTAAATTTATGCTTGTTCAAGAAGAAGATGTAGCCATGCTTACACCAATCGAATTGGGTTATCAAGCAATGGCAGCGGATGAACAAAGGGAAGCAGAAGCTTTTGATTGGATTGAAAGCACTTTATAGATAAACGGATTATGAAAAATGAAAAATGAAAATATTTTTAAAAAAATTAATCTTAGGCTAGTTTCTATGGATTAATTTCATATTATGCTTTTATTAAATCC
>JAAUTG010000085.1 GCA_012031785.1 Saprospiraceae bacterium
AGGGTAAGTCATATAATAATCTAAAAATATTGTAGTGTGGTATGCCATATAAAATATTTTTTTTATCCGTTTTCCAGATTTCATCAGGGCAAATATTAATCACGCCTTTAAGCATTTCAATTGCAGCTGCAAAATTTTTACAAAGACAGTCTTTGAACATTCTTTCCATAGAATTATTGGTTTCTTATTAACTTATATTGAACGGTTTTGGACTCGGGTTTATCACCTTCTTGGTCGTAACTCTCAATTAAAATAGTATTGTCATCAAGAAAAGTTATCACTTGTCTTACATTTATGATGCTTTGAGTATACTGGGTTCGTTAACTTCCTGATAAAGAGGCTGATTTATTTTTGTCATTCCATACTCCGACTAAACTCAATGTACCTGTACCCATATTGGTAATAGTCGTCAAGGACATTTTTTTATCTATGGTATTAAAGCCTAGTGTCATAATAGATTGGTAGTCCATACCCATCATAGTTCCTTGTTGCTTCATTTCCAAAAATCTTCCACCAAGTAACATCTTGTGTACTGAGTTAATGGATATTATGTTCGGTTCTTTACCAGCTCCCATTGACATTGTAATCTCCATTTTGAAGTTACCAGTCATTTTTTCCATTAAGTTGTGAACTTCTGCTGGTGTCATATAGACTGTCCAAGGGTCATTATTTTGTGCTTTCATTTCTGTTACGCTTAAAATTAGGGTGATGATGAATAGTAAGTTTCTCATATTTATAAATCATTTAGCTGGTAAATATGTTCTTCAATTTCTGCATTTCTGGCATTTGCAAATCCTTTGTCTGTGCCTACTTTGACAAATCCACATTTTTCTAATACCTTTTGAGAACCAAAATTGTCAAAGGCAACTCGTCCGAAAATTGGTCTTGTGTTTTCAATGATAAGAAATTCATTCAATGCTTTTGTAGCAATTCCTTGCCCCCAATATTTCTTGTCAATCCAATATGTGATTTCTGTATCACCTTCCATTACAAACTTTGAAATACTCCCTACTATATGATTGTCAAGTAAAATCGTTTGACTGTTTATAGTAGGGTTGCTTAGAAGATTAGTGTGCTTGGTTATATAAGCATCTTTGTCTGTTGGGTCTATCGGCATAAATGCAGCCAAGTAGCCGCCTTCCTTGTCAATCTGAAAAGGAATAGAGTTTCTAAGTCCGAAATTTCTGTCGGTCTAAGTCTTATGTTAGTTGTGTCTTTCATCTCTTATTATTTTGTGTTTTGGATTTGATGTGTCGTTTTTTTACAATGCCCACTAACGGTTTCGGGCTTTACGAAGTGTCGGATTTTTAGCACAAATGTTTATCAGAAGCACTAAGCTAAAATCCAGCACTTAAACTGTCTTAGAAGCACTTAACCCGCCATTTTGCAAAACCCGTGTTAGCAGTTCGTTGTTTTTATAATTGAAATTCCCTTCAGTAAATTTGTCTTAGATCTTCTGTTTTTCATTTTAAATTTACCGACTTTAAAACATAATCTAAGACGGGATCGATATTGTCATACACATCCTTTTGTTTTAATTTAATTATTACATCGGGTATAACGCCTTCATCTTTCACATTTTTTGTATAAAAATAAATTAATGGAATATCAATTTCAATATTAGAACTTGGCATTGTAAAAAAGAACATTTCCGATCCGTTTAATCCTTGTTTTGTTCCACCAGTTGGCTCTCCGATAATTTTACCTAAACGATTGTATTGAAATGTCCAGGCTAATCCGAAAGTAGCAGAACTACAAACAGCATCTACTAATAGGTATGTATTTCCTTTAAAGTTATTTTTACTAGGTAAAATTGGATGATCATCAACCTGTATTTTATTTTGATATAATCCAATTTCGTTCAATATATAATTGTCGGCATTTTTAGGTTGTCTAAAACTTCTATCCCAGGTAGAAAGATATTGATTAAGACTATCAGGAATTACCAGATAACGATAACAGTTTATTGAATTTCTTTCATTTTGAAGTGGTTTGTCTGTTAACATAGACAAAATATAATCTCTAATCTCACCGCTACCGCCTTCGTTTCCCCTAAGGTCGATTACTAAATTCTGGAATTGTTGCTTATTAATTAAGGCAAAAGAACTATCAATAAAATTTTTCCAGTTAAAATCGCTGTTCCAAAATGCGAAAGTTCCAAATTTGAGATAAGCTGTTGAGGAATCTAGCTTTTTGTAAATCCAACTATTTTCACCCTCCGCTACTTTACCATAAATGCTTTCATATTTCTCTGCTCTTTCTTTAGTAGATACATAAGGTAATGAATATTTATTTTTACACCTTTTCTATTTTTTTATGACAACCAAAATAGATTTCTTTGCACTTGGAAAGAATAATGGAAAATAAATATCAAATAATGTACTACCATAACTATCATCTGGACTTACAGATAGATTGCTTAATTTTTTACCTTCTGCATGATTGCCATCTGCACGACTTACGGTTAACAATGATTTAAGAATAGTTTTACTATTAATACCATTTATTGATACTATCTCATCGCCTTTTGTTATCAGATTCTCATTAGAAATATTATGGCTTATAATTATTTTACCGTCGATTATTTTGAAATACAGAGGAATAACGCGATCTGAAACAGTATTTTTTTAGTATCATCATCCAAATTGAGCGGATTTGGAAATGTATGTCCGCACTTTACTTTGTTGACCAATTGTGAAACCTTTAGATAAAAGTCTGTTAACGGCATTTCCTTTGAGGCAATAGCTGCTAAATCACTAAAATACATTTCTATATCCTCACGAGTGTTGTACTTGTATAAACCTGGGTGCAAATTATAAAGCACAGATTTTAACAATACAATATCTTGTTTCATTTTTTCTGGAGTGATGGATTCTTGGGGTTGTGCAAAAGAAGCTATTGAAATTAAAAAGGCTATATAAGTAATTACAATTTTCATATTAAGCTGTTTTTTGAATTTATTTGTTATTTACAATGACCGCTAACGTTTGGCAGCTTGGCGAAGGCGGGGTGTTTTAGCACTAAACCTTCTTGATATTACCAAACTACAAATATAGCACAATTCTTTCTAAAAATGCACACCCCCCCGCTTTTGCCAAACTGCTGTTAGGCGATGGCTTTTATTCTTCGGTCTGATTTATTATCCAGTTTGTCCAACTTTTTACAGTAGATGCTCTTCTCTTAAAAGTTGACAATTCGTTTACATTGTATAATTTTGAAGTTTGCATTATTTGTACAACTTCTTCTGTACTTGGTATTTCCGCATTTTCTAAATAGGCTTTAAGTGTTTTTTAAATGCAGAATGTGATATTATCAATTTGATAAAGTCAATTTGTCTGTCAAAAATTGGTTTCTTAAAAATTAGTTGACCATTTTGCGTAAGTGTATAGACACCATTTACTTTTTGAATTAATCCTAAATATCTTCCTGCATCAGAATAGTAATTTGTTTGTCTTGCATCAAAATCGTAATTCTGTGTAATTTCCTCTCTTGTCAAATAACCTTTTTCGTTTAATAATTCGCATAAGTTAATTACACGTTCAAAACTGTCTGCTTGAGGAAATGGAATTTCTGGTTCTTTTACTATTTTAGTCTTGTTAATTAGTTCTTGGATTAGTTCAAGATTTAATGTGCCTTCTTGAATGGCATATTTTCGTTCCTTTATTAATGACAGAGAATTATAGTGATTAGCATCATTAAACGAATATTCTCTTAAATGAAAAATACCATTTGTATAGGTTAAAAATATTGGACGAACTTGTTTTTGAATTTTACCACTCCAAAGTTTGTATGGGTAATAGAGTTGACGAACTAAAAAATCATCAGAAATATAGTTCTTGGCTTCAATTAAATTTAAAGATTTGTCGCCTTCATATCCTCCGTCAATTTCGATTTGCGAATTCCCAACATTTACTTTGAATAAGCCTTTAGAAGAATTTATATTGAAATCAAAGGAAGACGAACTCATTCGACCACTTACTGTAGGTAATAAATTTTCATCTTCGGTAAAATCTTTCAGAATATTCGATACAAAAGCACAGTTAATTGCTGTTGCTTCACTTGTAATATCTCTGAAATTTAAACTTTCTAAAGTATGGGGAAATTGAACTTTGATTACAGGAATATCAGCTTTGTTAAAAGTGCAAAATGTCTCAAACTTTCCTATAACATAACCACCTCTTGAAGTTGGAAGAATTGATAAATCATTGTTTGCAAATAGTTTGGGTAGTTGTGATTTGTGGTCAAACTTTGTCATTAATCTGGCTTCCCTAAACTCATTAATTTTAGTAGCTGAAATTTCAATATGTCCACTATTTAAAACAACATCAACGATTTTATATTTGTCAAAAAGTTTTTCCCAAGCTATATCATTTTTAGATTTACTCATAATTACGTATTAAAAATTCATCAACTTCTCCACGATCTGCACCATTGGAATTTATAGATCGATTAGCTTTTACGGTTGTAATTTTATATTCTTCGTATAAATCTTTTATAATTGGTGAAGATGAATTTGAAAGCAAAAATTTAACACCTTTTTTATTAAGCTCATTGCAAGTATCTCGAAGTCTGGTTTGGTCAAAAATGTCCCAACCTCCTTGTACATATCCTGTGAAATTCGAATTTTCTGAAATGGGATGATATGGCGGATCTAAATAAACAAAAGAATTTTCATTTATTTCCGTCAAAACATCTTCATAATCTCCGCTACTTAAAATAATATTATTTGAATTTAGATATTTATTTACAGCTTTTAAAGTAGGCTCATTAACAATATTTGGGTTTTTGTAACGTCCAAAAGGCGCATTAAATTCTCCTGAATTATTTACTCTGTAAAGTCCATTAAAACAAGTTTTATTTAAAAAAATTATTCTTGAAGCTCTTTGAATAGATGTTAAACTTGTAAATTCTTCTGTTCTGTCTAAACTGCGTATTTGATAAAAATAATCAGCGTTATTTTCGTGCTTTTTTAAATCAATAATCAACTCATTCAAATTATTTTTAATTACGCTGTAAACGTTAATCAATTCATCGTTGAAATCATTGATTATAGCATTTTTAGGTTGTAAATGAAAAAGAACAGCACCTCCACCAATAAAAGGTTCAATGTAGTTTAGTTCTTTGATGTTTTTTGGCAATAACTCAACAATTGAAGGCATAAGTTGTCTTTTGCCGCCAACCCATTTTAAAAAAGGTGCTACTAATTTGTTGTTTTTCGCCATTTTACGTTTTTCCGATTGCTAAATATTTTAGTTTGCAAAGTTAGTATTTTTTGGTCAATTCGTCCAATTTTTCTAGTCGGTTTTTTTATGCAGAATGTTGATCTAAGCTTTCGCCTAACATCCGTATAAACGCAACTCCATCCAATATTATTTAAAACTTGCGTTTATTTCTGCTTTATCTGTTGCCTTGTTGAGCATAATAAAACTTTCCGCAATAATTTCTGTAACGTACTTTTTATTCCCTTCCTTATCCTCATAAGAACGGGTTTTTAGCTTGCCCTCTAGGTAAATATGACTGCCTTTTTGCAGATACTTACCCGCTAAATCTGCTAAGTTGCGCCAAGCGACTATGTTGTGCCACTCTGTGTCCGTTTGCAGGTTTCCTTCCTTATCTCGGTAGCCCTCTGTGGTGGCTAGAGAAAACTTAGCTACTGCTGCTCCACCTTCCAAAGTTTGGACTTCGGGTGCTTGACCTAGATGCCCAATTAGGGTTACTTTATTTAGTCCACGCATTAGTCAGTTAATTATTTTGCTAAGACGATACAAAAATAAACACTTATTGTCAAATATCCAAATTATCCAAAGGACTTTTTATTTGATCAAAGCCTTTGGTGGTTATGTGTGTGTAAATCTCGGTAGTTTTACTACTTTCATGCCCTAAGAGTGCCTGGATGTAGCGCAAATCTGTGCCATTTTCTAGCAAATGCGTGGCAAAGCTATGGCGTAGCGTATGTACTGTAACCTTTTTCTTGATGCCTACTTTTTGGCAAATTTCTTTAAAAAATGCTTGTATGCTTCTAGCGGTATATGGTCCGCCATCTTGTCCTTCAAACAAGTATTCTTTGGGTTTGTACGCCTTAAAATAGGTGCGCAACAAATCAAGGGTTTTGGTAGAGAGCAAGGTGTAACGATCTTTTTTCCCCTTCCCTGTTCGATTCTAATTTGTTTTCTTTCCGAGTCTATATCTTTTATTTTCAGATTAACCACTTCGCTTATGCGCAAGCCTGCCGAATAAATGACGGTAAGTATTGTTTTGTGTTTAAGGTTTTCTGTTCCTTTTAGAATAGCTGTAATTTCGGCTGTACTTAGCACCGTAGGGAGTGCTTTTTCTTTATCAGGTCTTTGTAAGAAATAAAATTTGCGCTGTCCGCCTAGCACCCGTTCGTAGTAAAACTTAATTGCATTAATCGCCTGATTTTGATAAGAGGCAGATACTTTGCGGTCTATCACCAAGTACTGGCAAAAAGCAATGATTTTCTGTTCGTCTATTTTATCAATTTCTGTGGTAGGATAATGATTGATAAATTCTTCAAAAAGGCTTTTGTACGTTTGATAGTCCTGATTTTACGGTCTCGTTATACACATCGCCGCCCACCATTTCAAAGGCAATATCAACGCCTTTTCCGTTGTTTGCCTCTTTCACTTTTTCACTCCAATTGGGTGTTGAATAATTAACGGTTGCATCCGCTCCGTTGGCTTTGGCAACCGTCAATTTTTCATCCGAACTGCTTGCAGCGATTACCTTTGCGCCATTCAATTTTGCTAATTGCACCAATAAAGAGCCAACACCGCCAGCAGCAGCATTAATTAGCACTGTTTTGTCCTGCAACTCTTTGGCGACTTGCGAAATCATGAGTTGTGCCGTTGAGCCTTGCACAAAAATAGCTGTAGCTGTTTTTGCATCAATATTTGGCGGTAGTGGCACACAATATTGAGCAATGGCAGCAACATATTCAGCGTAGCCACCACCAAAAGGAAGAATGGCTAAAACGCTTGCTCCGATTGTGTATGGTTCTGTTACGCCTTCTCCAACCGATACAATTTTTCCAACAGCTTCTGAACCTAAAATATAGGGCAAAGGGGTCGGTTGAAAGTATTGGTTTCGTCTGCGAAGGGTGTCGGAATAATTCACTCCGATTGCTTCTACTTTAACCACTACCTCACCGGCTTTGGGTTGTGGAATGGTTGTCTCAACGAGTTTTAACTCGTCAGGTGCGCCATATTGGTTGAGTTGCACCTGCTTCATTGTTTTTGTCATGTTGCATCACTTTTTGTGAATAATGCTTTTCTGACAAATGAGCAAATGAAAACGGATGAAAAATTTGAAAGTTTTTTAAGTCCTTCTGAAATTATGAGTGCTGGGTGGGTAAAATTATATGTGGTGCCTGGGGACGGTTTGTGTTTTGGAAAACACCTTTTTAAATTTTGCGAAGCGTTAGGATTTTTTGTCTTTCTGTTGTCAACTTTAATGTTGATGCTTGCAGAGTCGCACTACTATCCCCGCTAACCAGATCAAGGACTTACACCGTTGATACAACAATAGACGCCAGTCTTTTGCGTGTGCTCAGCATGAGCATCCATGCTGAGCAAAGGTAAAAATAGATTCTTGATAGAGGCAAGAAATTCTAGCCAGTCAAAGTCCTGTACTAGTGAGTTGTTCTGCCCGTGAGGGTAGGTCTGAAACAAAGGGCACGGAAACCCAATTTCCATCCGCCGCGTACACGACAGCGGGCTAGGGGAGTTTACGCTGCTTTAGCCCGCTCGATTGGGGGCAGTATTTATTTATCATTTTCAATGACCAATAACCAAGAATTCAATTTCTTTACGTTGTTAGTGATTGGTCTTTAGCAGTTCAGGATAGAGGACTAAGTGCGTAAAGTGAGTTTCATATTCGCACTTTTGCAATAATTGAGTATTTTTGTAGCTCATCCAAGAAATACTTTGGAGTGTTCCTTTTTGTTTTGCTATATTTGGGTGATTTTTAGTTGTTGCAGCAAATAATCAACATAATAAACGTATGAAATACTGGGTACTTTTCTATCTTCTGCTGGTTTCAAAATTTATTGTAGCGCAGAACACGGATAAAACAATGGACTTTGAAACCTATAATCCTACCTCCACGCTGGTAGTTCCTACGCATCAGCCAACACAAGCCAAGTTCCCATTTATTGATATTCATAGCCATCACTGGAACATGGCAAATCAAGATTTGAGCAAATTAATTGCAGAGATGGATGCTTTGAACATGGGAATTATTGTCAATCTTAGCGGCAGAGGTGGTCAAGCCCTGCAATCCATGTCAGAAAACATCAAAAAACAAGGCTACGAAAACCGAATTATTCTTTTCACTAATATCGAATGGCGTAGTATTGATGAGACCGATTGGCTAGAAAATACCCTTAAACAATTAGAATATGATGTAAAAACGGTGCCCGTGGCTTAAAAATTTACAAAAGTCAGGGTATGGATCATAAAGATAGTCAGGGCAACCGAATCGCCGTGAATGATTCACGTTTGGATGCAATTTGGGATAAGTGTGGCGCGTTGGGTATTCCTGTGTTAATTCATGCTGCCGACCCAAAACCATTTTGGTTGCCGCAAGACGAAAAAAATGAGCGTTGGTTGGAGTTGAAACTACATCCAAACCGCAAACGCTCGGATACCAACCCGGCTTCTTGGGAACAAATTATTGCAGAGCAACACGAGATGTTCAAAAAACACCCTAAGACTACGTTCATCAACGCCCACATGGGATGGTTCGCTAACGACTTGGCTAAGCTAGGACAATTGCTTGATGAAATGCCTAACATGTACGTCGAAATTGGCGCAGTGATTGCCGAGTTTGGCAGACAACCTAAGATGGCAAACCAGTTTTTTGAAAAATACCAAGACCGCGTGCTGTTTGGAAAAGATGCTTATCATCCAGAGGAATATCCCACTTACTTCAGGGTGTTAGAAACTGGAGACGAATACTTCCCCTACTATAAAAAGTACCACGCATTTTGGAGTATGTATGGATTGGAACTGCCCGACCAAGTATTGAGAAAACTCTATTACGAAAACGCATTAAAAATTGTACCAGGACTGGATAAAAGTTTGTTTCAGAAGTAACAAACAGCCCAAAGAATCAATAAAATCGAGACACAAATTAGTCTGTTATGAAAAAAATATATATCTTTTTTGGGGTAATGTGGAGTTTTTGCTTTTGTATAAATGAAACTCAAGCGCAGACCCCTGCTCAAACCATACGCGGTACTGTACTCGATGAGTCGAACAACCAGCCCTTAGAAGGTACAAGCATCGAACTTATTGATTTACAGCAAGGTACAATCACAGACAGCAATGGTAACTTTAGATTTGACCAAGTGCCAGTCAATAGGTATCAATTAAGAATTAATTACGTGGGTCGAGAAACGCTGGTTTTACCCATTTTACTAGAATCTGGCAAAGAATTAGTGCTAGAAATCACACTCCGAGCAACACAGTCCAGCCTAGATACTATTCTTGTGAAAGCACCGCGTTCAAGCGTCTTGCATCCTTTAAGCACACAAACCATCACCATAGAAGAAACGTTTCGCTATCCTGCCACTTTTTATGACCCTGCACGTTTAGTCGCCCTTTATCCTGGCGTGGCAAATGTGAACAATCAAGGTAATGCTATTTCCGTGCGTGGCAATTCACCCAATAATAATATTTGGCGACTGGAAGGTGTAGAAATTGTAAATCCAAACCACACGCCTAATGCGGGGACTTTTAGTGACCGCATCACTCAAAGCAGTGGTGGAGTAAATATTCTGAGTGCGCAAATGCTAGGCTACTCTAACTTTCTGACAGGTGCTTTTCCCGCGCAATATGGTAACGTACTGGGTGGTGCATTAGATATGAATTTGCGAAAAGGTAATAATCAGCAGCACGAATTTATAGGTCAAATTGGACTAGTTGGTATTGACTTAGCAGCAGAAGGACCTTTGAACCGTGGGGCTGGTGCTTCTTATCTAGCAAATTACCGTTATTCTACCATCGGATTACTTTCTGATCTAGGCGTAGATGTAGGCGATGAGCAAATTAGTTTTCAAGATGCTTCCCTCCACCTTACTTTCCCAACTCAAAAGGTGGGAGCTTTCACTTTGTTCGGTATTGTAGGGCAAAGCGAAAATATTTTTGAAACTTCAAGAGATAGCTTGCTTTGGGAAGAAAATAAAGACCGTTTCGACATTTTTTTTTGATTCTAGAACCACTATTGTAGGTGGAACGCATACGCTACCACTGGGCAATCAGACAGTTTGGAAAACAACCTTAGCTTATTCTGCCCTGAATACATCGCGCACTGCCAACCTAGTAGAAGCTGCATCTACGCTGTTAGAAACTGACGAATTGGAACAAAGCAAACTCGCACTACACAGTGCTATGAACCAACAAATCTCTAGTATTCACAGAATTATATACGGAATTTCTGCCACGCAACACCAATACGACATTGTAGCTAATGACTTGTTGACCCAATACCAATCACGCGGAAACGGTGATGGGTGGTTTTTACAGCCATATATCAATTGGCAGTCGCAGTGGACAAGTCGTTTTTCTTCTAATTTGGGTCTAACTTATTCTCGTTTCACCTTTAATCAATCGCAAGCGTTAGAGCCGCGCATTGCCTTGAATTATCAACTCGCTCCACAGCAGCGTTTAAGTTTCGCTTATGGTTTGCACAGTCAAATGCAATTGCCACAAGTTTATTTCGCATTGCTGCCGGAAGGCAATCCAAATCAAAATATAGGATTTACTAAAGCACACCATTTGGTGGCAGCTTATAAATATGACTGGCAAGCGGGCAATTCATTGACCCTGGAAGCCTACTATCAGGCTCTTTTTGACGTGCCAATTAGCAGGAATGCCCAGAATAGTTTTTCTGCGCTCAATCTTTTAGAAGGCTTTGTTGATGAAGCACTTGTGAACGAGGGAACAGCTAGGCATTTGGGATTAGAAATCACTTGGCAGAAAGTGCTGCTCAACAATTATTACTTTCTATTTAATACTTCTTTGTTCGATGCCAAGTACAAAGGTAGTGATGACGTGCTTAGAAATACGCGCTATAACGGCAACTATATTCTTAACTTAACAGGCGGGAAAGAGTGGACGAAGCAAAAAAAGACGCCAAAATACTTTGGGCTTGAACCTAAATATGACCTACTTAGGAGGATTTAGGGAAACTCCTATTGATTTATTAGCTTCTGAAGCTGCTGGTACTACCGTTTTTACCACTTCGGAGGCATTCAGCATCAACCAACCAGATTATTTTAAAGTGGATTTTCGATTTTATTACAAACGCAATAAAACTAAGTACAATACCACTTTATCCCTTGATATTCAAAATCTGACTAATCAACAAAACCAAGCATTTAGCTACTACGACGCGCTGTTGAACACTGTGGTTACTAAGTACCAACTTGGATTAATTCCTATTTTAAATTGGAGAATTGAATTCTAAATTTAGGGCTTTCTTATAAAAAATTAACCTTCTGCAAAAAAGCGGTTAGTTCATTAAAATTTTCTGCAAAATCATCAAGTTGCGCTACAATATTTTTAGGGTTAATGAATTTCAAGATATTAGTCACTAATGTTCTAAGCACAGATGTAGTAAGGGCAACTTCATTTTTAATAGATTTTAAGGCATCTTCTTTGAAAGAAACATCTCTTATATGATTGTTTGTTTCTATTGCCCAATGAGTTCTAACAGCATTGAATAAGCCATCTGCTTGCTCTTGAGTGGTTACTTTTTCATTGCTCATATAATAGCTTGTTTCCTCACTATATTTAGCACGCTTGTTTTCCAATCGCGTTCGTTTTACTTGTATAAGGGTCTCAAAAGCAGCTTCATTCCAGCGTTTATCGAAATATTCGCCTTTAATATGGATGGCTTTGTAATGACGTGTTTCTTCTCGACCATGCCCTTTTTCTTTACTGTATAATTCAAAACTAGCCTTTAGTCTTTTTGAAGCCTGTTCCATATCAGTGAACACCTCGCTTTGATTCCCCTTCAAGCCCCCCAAGTAAATTCCACTTGCTTGAGCAATACGACCTAATACACTAGGTGTAAAATGCAGCGCATCAAAGGAAAGTTTTTGCCTTGCTAATATATCGCATTTCAATGCCTTGTCCACTACTGGGCGTTCACTTTGCTTGCTCCCATTGTAATATAATTGACGATGCACTTTCCTATCCTCATGCCTGACTACCTGTACAATCGCTTCTCCTCTAGTATAACCCAATAATATACTTCCTCGTAGTTCCTTGCCATCTAGGGCTAACCATGTTTTGTCATCTGAACCTAAGTCAACTCCAAAATGCTCAAATACTAAATCCCCCAAAGCGTTGAAATCTACCTTCTTTAATAGTACTGGTAAATGAGACCTAGAAACAACAGGTTCATACTCAATCCCTAATGTTGAACATAAGGCTGACTGTTTCTGCTTCATCCCTCTGTGCAGCGAGCAGAGACTCCCATCCCTGCCACGTAATAACGAACAAATTAAGCCACATAACACTAAACTCATGTTAAGCACTTTGCCGCGTTTGTCTCGTAAATCAATTGCATTACTATTTTGTAATGCCAAATAAAAACTGTTCCTTTGTTCCAATTCGTGAGATAGTTCTTTCATATCATTTTATTTATGTTTCACAACTCAAAGATATGATTTTAGCTCACTTTTTTTTTAATCTTACTCAAACAATTTGTTTCAAACTTTTTTATATGAAAGCCCTAAATGATGATGAAAATGATGATGAAAATGATGATGAATTATTCAACTTTGTTCGCATATATGAGATTAATATTCTTTACGATATAGGACAAATATATACGTACTGTGGTGATTATGATACCGCCCTGCGTTATTTGGAACAAGCATTAGCTATCGAAACGCAAATACGTTATTCCAAAACTGTGAGTAGAAGGTTTGATATTTTCGCTCAAATCTATGATTCCATAGGCGATTATGATTCTGCTATACATTATTATAAACAAACATTAGATGCTTGTGTTGGAAACGGGGAAGTCGATAAATCAGCCTTAGTTTTACACAATTTAGGTTCTATTTACTTAGAGCAAAAAGGAGATATGGAGCAGGCAACCATTTATCTTGTGCGGTCTTATAATATTAATACACAAATAGGCTCTCCAAAAGCCCAAGTATCCTATAGTATACTTGAAGTAATCCTCGAGCGCATTGGCGAGGCAAAATTTAAGGAAATAGTCTCCAAAATGAACTAATACTGAGGAGTTACAAAATCCAATTTCAAAATCATAAAAAACAAAACGACATGTTAGAAACAGCCGCCAAATACATTCTCGACCTACTCACCGAGAATGAAGAACTCAAAAAGTTACCAAAAGAGTTTACAGATGAAGCTGCAAAATGGGTAAAATCATGGTTTTTAAAACCAGAAGACCCTAAAAACACTGCCAAGTTGGAAGACCCGAATAAATCTATGGAGGTCAAAAAAGACATTATTCAAGATAAATTGGACGATTTGAAGGCCAATGCGCAATTTCAAAAGGAACTGAGCGAACGCCTCGCCGCTTTTGAGCAGCAACGCGCCCGCTTTAAAAACGTGGTACACGATGCGAATATAGAAGTGAAAGGTAATGTCCACATCGGCGATAAAGGCGGTGCCTCAGACGATCATTACGATGAAAAGAATATCGTCAAAGGCGGTACGATAAAAGCTGGTGGTGATTTCCGCTTAGGTGATGATGTGGATTCGAAATGAGCATGTTTTTCTTCATAAATAAAACAGCGAATCGAGTAGAGTAAGGCAGCGTAAACTGCCTTAGCCCTCTCACACCACCGTGCGTACGGGTCGCGTACACGGCGGTTCGTCATAAAATTAAGATGGGGAATTGGGTTAGCGTTATCATGGCTTTCCCTTTTCCAATCTCGTGCTTAAATGGAGGATTCGGATGGAAGAAAATTCGCCCCTCGGCTTCTAACATCTTCCATGATTTCACTCCAGTAAGCACCTTTATGACGTTCCGTCCTTCACAGCTACCCTCTCCTTGTCGCTGCCAACTACTCGGTCG
Source organism: Saprospiraceae bacterium (assembly GCA_012031785.1). Lineage (GTDB taxonomy): Bacteria > Bacteroidota > Bacteroidia > Chitinophagales > Saprospiraceae > JAAUTG01. The sequence continues at coordinate 14,080 of JAAUTG010000085.1, forward strand.
GGCATTTTACTTGGGTTTGGCTCTGCTACTATGACTTCTGCTGACTTCTGTATCTCGACCTTCTCGCCAGTATTCGCACATACTTTTGTCTCCAGTTCCGACACAGACCTCCCCAGGTAAGTGCATCTTCTTCCGTATGATGCCTACCACATCTACTTTGTAAGGTTTATTGCCTACGGACTTTGACATGATGTGCTGCCTCATCCACCTTACAAAGCCTCTTATGTGATTTCTGTTCGTTAGTACCACACTTTGCAGTCCCGCTTACTTCAGACCTACCCTCACGGGCAAAACCCTTGCGGCTTGCTCACTAGCTTCGGCAACTCGCTAGTACAGGACTTTAACCTGTTAGAATTTCTTGCTTTTGTCAAGAATCATCCTTACCTTTGTAAAGATGGATGCCCATTCTGGGCACACACAAAGCATAGCCGTCAAGCTGCCCTAAACGGGCAGCCTGCGGCTATGCAGACCGTTCTCGGAAATAAAAGCATAAAAAATAATATGAAAAAAGTGTTTTTGCTCACTGTTGGATTTTTACTCTGGACAGTACATGCCCACACTCAAACTGTGACAATTGGGGAGCTTATCGCTAAGACCAAATGTAAGGACTTTGCCTGCTATAACTCGTTCATAATGTCAAAAAAATTCACCTTTGACAAGACGACAAAAGGTGAAGATGGAACTTTTTTTATGTTTAGCACAGTTGATTTTGTAGATGATGGGATAGAACACATTTTAACAAAAAACAACTCAACTTTCTGCTTACTTTTGTCAGGTGGGACTATTACATCAATAAATACTTCGAGTGCTTCTTACTTTAGTGCTTTATCTAATCAGATTACTGAGCTTAGCTTTGAGCCAGCAGCAACTGAAACTCCGGATGATACCACAGTTAGGACTACATATTATTCAAAAAAGCATCCTAAAGTATCTATTCTCGTGTCCATTGTCAAGATAACAAAAAGTGGTGTTGGTACATAGACTAATTATGATGTTACAATCCAAAGATATCAGTAGGTTTCTTTTTTCCTTATCTTTGCCAAAAGAATAAAAAAATGAAATTCGTAGATGTAAAAAACGACGTTGCATTCCGCAAAATATTCGGCAATGAGAATAAAAAAGTCATTTTGATTTCGTTTCTCAATGCTGTCCTTGGATTGGAAGGTCAAAATCGAGTGAAAGAGGTGACATTGCTCAACCCTTTTCAACTTCCCCGCATCGCAGGGGAAAAATCTTCAATTATTGATGTCAGGGCTAAGGACGAGAGAGGAGCTACCTTTATTGTCGAAATGCAGGTTGCAGAGCCAAAGGGGTTTGCCCAAAGAGTGCTTTACTACACAAGTAAAGACTATGCTGCCCAAATAGATAGCGGAGAAGATTATCCTCTTTTACGCCCTGTTTATTTTATTGGTGTTTTGGATTTCAATTACTTTTCAGGAAAAAACTACTTGTCTTCACATCTGATAACGGATGAAGAAACAGGCGAATGCAACTTCAAAGACATGAAATTCCGCTTTATTGAACTTAAAAAGTTTAATAAAGAAGTACACGAATTAAAAAATATAATAGATAAGTGGACTTTCTTTATCAAAAATGCGGATGAACTTGAAGTAATGCCCGATAATGTTGACGACGAGGGTTTGAGAGAAGCTTATGAAGAGGCAGCACAGCACAATTGGTCAAAAGTGGCTTACGATGCTTATATCTATTCAGGCATGAGAGACCAAGACGACAAAGGCAGAATAGAACTAGAAAAAAATAGAGAGCGTGAAAGAGAAAGAAGGCGCATAAGTTTAGGCATGATTGAAAATGACATCCCCCTCAGTATAATTGCTAAATCCGTTGGCATTTCGGAAGATGAAGCAACTCAAATTATTGAAAATCAGAAGGATGAATAAAAACTGAGAACAACGAATATCCAAAAAGTGCTTCCTAAACGTTGCGGTGTGACAACCATGCCCCCGTTCTCAGCAAGTAAAAAAAAGAAAAAACAAGATAAATGAGCCTTACTTCAATTTTAAAAAGTTCGCAGTTTAGAGACCTAAAAGAAAGGCTCAGAGTAGATTTTCCAAGACCAAAATTTAAGTTAAAAGGCGAAATTATTGCTCCGCCAAAGACGAAGAATTATGGAATAATTGGGACAGCATTTGATTATCTATTAAGATTTAAGTTAGAAAAGGAATTTAAAGAGCATACTGAATCGAGAGAAAATTGGGTTGCAGATAGTGCTATCGAAAGCATCAGAAAATCAATGGTTTTTAAAGAAACTAAGCCAGAAGAAATCCAATCAGGAAACGGAAAAAGAATATCAAAAAAGGATAGAAAAAATACAGCAGAATTTCTAAATCTCGTAAATAGAAAAGAGCAGATTCAAGAAAAGCCTTCCATGAAAAAGTAGATAATTTGTACAGGGAAGCTAAATTGAATTATGAAGCATTTATTTCAACAGGTATTTTTACGAAAGAGTTAGCCAAATCATCAATGGTTTTAGCTAAACTTGATTTATATGTAAGAGCAGGAATTCTTGATGATACAATTTCAATTTATGCAGAAGAAGATATTCAGGATTTAGAAAATCTCTACGAAATAATTCCAATTCAAGAGTTTCAACCTAACAACATGAGTGACATTAACTAAAAATAAAAAAAAAGCAGAAGCGTCGTAAATTTGTAATCTCTACAAAACAAAAAAAACGAATATGCTTCTGCTAAACGAACTCATCGCTGTTTATAACGACTTGTTGTGTGGTGCAAATATAAAATTTTTGGACAACTTGATTAGTTGTTTTTATTGTGTGCAGAAAGACATTACGGTACGCAGCCTGTCAAGATACAGTGAATACAGTACAAGAAGTTTTTTTAGGTTTTTAAAAAGGGATGTGGATTGGGTTTCTTTGCGCATGGCACTTGTATCAAAATTTGTGCTAAACTCGAAGGATGAACGAGTGTATGTACTTGCGCTGGATGAAACGGTAGAGGGAAAAAGCAGAAAAAGCACCTATGGGATGAGTCGTTTTTTTAGTTCCACGTTAGACAAAGTGATTACTGGTGTGAGTTTTAGTGCCATATCGCTGATTGATACGAAGGAGGCTATTTCTTATATGTTGGGTGTTGAGCAATTGATTTACACGGATAAAGACCGAGCTAGAATATCAGCACAAAAAGAGGAGAAAAAAGAAGCGAAAAAAACGTCAAGCGGCTGGGCAAGCGAAGCGAAAAGGGAGGCAACAAAGTAGGAACAAGGACAAAGAAGAGGTGGATAATGCGTCTTTTCGGGCATTTAAAAGCCT
>JAAUTG010000006.1 GCA_012031785.1 Saprospiraceae bacterium
GACGAAAGAGTTATTGAATTGAAAAAAGCAGTTGAAAAGCAAACAAAGAGAATCAAAGAATTGAAAAGCATTAATTATTCTTTGATGGGACAATTAAATACTTCAAAAGCATGACATTATCTGATTTGGAAATTTACTTTAAAAAAACAGAATTGCCAAAGACAATTGAATTGTCATCTTTTGAATTTGTTTCTGACGTTCCGAAAATGGTTGATTCGCACATTTCAATATTGAAAGCTAATTCGGGAAATGGCGTTTACTTACCGTACTACAAGCGGTTAGTTCGATTAAGAGTGAAACTAGAGCAAAAAAAACCTTAACTTAAAACAATAATAAAATGAAAACTATAATTAAGAGCATTTTAGAAAAATAGGTATGTAAACATAAATGGGAAGCAACCAGTCTACGAAAATGCCTGTTAAAATTCAGCAAATACTGATTTGTACAAAATGTGGCAAAATTAAAAGAATAAATCTATGAAACGAATATTAATTGCAGCTCCGACAAGTAGTTTCAAAGACTACGTTTTTGATGATTGGATTGAAAATGCCATAAATATAGCTAAAGACTATGATTATAAAGGCTCTCATGTCGGGATAATGCTTATCGACAATTCTAAGGATATTACTCATGCTGAAACTTTGCTTAATAAAGCTAATGCTGTACTAAAGAAACTAGAGTATAATTGTTTTTTGTTCATAAAAAAGTTATTATGTTGAAAATATGCCATTAAGAAATTTAATGTGTGAATGCAACAATCTAATAAGAGATTATGTGATAAAAAACAATATAGACTATTTATTAAGTTTAGAAACAGATTTGTTTCCGCCTATAAATACACTTAGTCATTTACTAGAACGAAAAAACAAGTTGAAAAAAATCAATAGTTGGGTTGCCATATTTCCTTTTTTATCTTCATAAATCACAACCTATATTATTTGAATTAGAGGACTTCGGAAACGAAAGATGTTATTATCCTGTTAGCCCTGATGCTATTTTCAGTAATGTTGACGGCAATTTAACAGAGTGCCGACAATTAGGATTAGGGTGTGTTTTGATTAGTAAAGATATACTAAAAGAGGTTAAATTTAGAGTTGATGAAACAGATAAAAAAGGCTCTCATGCCGACACATACTTTAATCAAGACTGCATTGAAAAAGGTGTAAAAATATATTGCGATACTAAAGTATGGGTTGAACATCGGAACGGTTCATGGAGTAAAGTAAACAAACAATTCAAAACAAATGATAAATAGAATTATAGACGTATCTGATGCTTATATTAAAGCAATTGAAAATATTGTTTGTAAAGCGTTGAATATTAATGCTAAAGTGTTAAAAACAAAAAATAGAAGTAGCGATGTCATATTTGCCAAGCATCTTTGTATTTATTTTATGTTTAAATACATAAACGGAACGAAAAAAAGGGTTTGCCGAATATTTCAATTTAAACCACGCCTCTGCAATACACGCCATAAAGTCTATTGCAACTCAAATAGAGATTAAGCAAGTAAGAGCCACTACAATAAGCAATATTATTGATAATCAAATATACGACAATGTTTATATTCCTTACCTCAACGCTAAAGCTAAAGAAACGCCTCAAATAAAGGAAAGTGTATTTGTTGTTTTTGCAATAAATTTAGAAGATGAATATCATTTCCGAAATATTATTGGAATATTCAATAACGAGCCACAAGCTATTGAATGTTTAGAAATGTTTAAATCTGAAAAAAGCGAAGGTTATCCTTATAATTGTTTTATTGAAAAACATTACATGAATAGTAGTTATGCAGACAAAGACCCTATCGAAATTGTTTACGAATTTAATAGCTATGAGTAGGCGACAAGTGAAAAAATGCTACCTTTGCATTTAAAAATTGGTCATCGCCCAAAGGACGAAGGACATGGCGAGTAACATTCGAGTTGCCAAAACGCAATGCCTAAATTTGCGCTCCACTCTTACAGATTGTGGTTTTCACGGTCGGCATAAGCTCCTTAATGGGGCTTATGCTTTTTTCACTTAAAAGGGACTATTAACAAATCTTTTAATCCAGTATTTCTACAATCACAATGCAACCACGTTGGCGTTTTATCTTCAATAGTAGTTAATCCTATTTGCAGAAATGCTATTTTATTGTCGATTACTATTTTTCGCATTTGGTCGCCAGTCATTCCGTCTACTTTCAAATCAACCGCTCTACCGAATTTATGTTGACTGAAAGAAACTCCAGTTGATGTGGAAAAATCACGTAATCCCGATTCGTTAAATGAACCTTTATTATGCCAATTATTAATAGTTACAGACTTGTCAACTATTGTTCTAAATAGTTGTGCTATGTTTATTATTTTTTGGTCAATAAACCAAATAGAGTTGTTTCCAAATTTAACATAAACCGATTCGGAAACAAACTCTTGTAATGTAAAATTGTTGCTTACTTTCATGTGAATTTAACGATTATGATTAAACATAAGAATAAAAATATGCAAATTACAGTTGTTATATACAAATATTTACGTAATTGATTTATCTTAACGTCTTTTTAAAGTATTATCAATATTTGCTTTTTCAAGTTTTATTTAATGTTTCTTGCGTATCTGTGTGTATTGGTACTTCTTTGTTTATTATTATTTTCTCTACCTTTTTAGTTTTCACTTTATTGGTTAAGTCTTCGATGATTATTGCTAAGTCTTTGTTTTGTAGTTCTAAGAACGAAACAATATCTTTACAAGTACCCAAATCAGTGATAAATGGAGATAACTTACCAATACTATCTGTTAGCTTCTTTTTCTGCTCCAATGTTGTTTTTAAAAGCCTCAACCTTTCATTATAGCTTGTATCTTCAACGGTTTCAGTTGAAGATGTTGAGTTTATTGTCGTTGGTTCGCAGACTAACTTTTGAGCCAAATCCTTGTTTTTTAGAATAACCTTACTAGGGTTGCAACCAATAAACAGTATTGTTAAAAACATTAATAGTTTTTTCATAATCTTAATTTTTTATAATCCAATAAGGTAAACCGAATAATCTAACGCCTAAATAATATAATTTTGTGTATTTCCATTTGGCTAAGTGTAATAATTGTCTAAACAAAATGTCTGCATCTTTCCTTTTACCTACCTTAAATTGATAAAGTACATCATGTAGACAACTAGCTAGTTTACATTCGTCATTTTTACCATCAGTTACACCAGTGCATCCATTCCAAGCATAACCTTTCTTAACTGTAATCAAACCATCGCAAATAACTAATAACATTTCCTTTTTATTTGAATATTTTATTATATGAATATTTGTGTAATCCTCGCTAAATACTGTAACATCCTCTGTCAAAGTGTACTTATATTTATTCTTTTTTTCAAATATCCAAAATTTCATAATAGAAATGATTTATTTTTGAATGTTATTGATTTGTTTAATTATACTAGCCTTTGTTTGATATTTATTCAATAATCCTTTCATTGTTACATCATATACTGCTTTATAATAGTTTAAATCAGTTATTAAATTATCATAATCGGGTTGTATTGGAAACGGTTTAAGTGTAGGAACGTCTATTGTTAAATTAGCGCCTTTATTGATTGTATTGTTATATCTTATTGTATCAATAAAATTAACTGTTTGCGTACTGTAATTAGCATCATAAGGTTTACCACAATCATTATACACATTACCATAAGAGGTAAAACCTTCTAATGTTAGTTGATGTGGTTTAATGCAATTAATGAAAATAGAATTGATTATCTTAGTTTCAAACGCCCAACTTCTTATTACTCCACTAGCACCATCGTAACCACTGCAATTAACAAATGTGCAATTGGTTAATGATTTATTCCCTCCTTGAAATATAGAGTTAAGTCTATTATACTTGAATACACAATTAGTAGCATTTACATTACCAAAGTTTTGGATACCATAATGACCACCTAAAATGACTGTGTTATCCATATTTAAGGTTGCACCGCCACCTAGATAAATAACCGCTGAACTTGGATGCCCATAATGACCGATTAATGTACTATTCTTAATTGTTACGTTCTTGCCTTTATTGACGATAAGAGCAAATTTACCAGTAAATTGTGAATGGTCTGAATAAACTCTATCAATAATGATATTAGGAACGTTTTCTACGTGTATGTTATCGGTGCTACTCTCATACTCACAACGATTAGAACTAGTCCCCATGTAAGCACTATCAATTTTAGTATTAATTATCGTTAATGAATCGTAACCAATAAGACTATTAATTCCATCATGTCGATATTTGATTATGTTGCAATCTTTGATTATCGTATTTCCATTTGGAGAAATAGAAGGATAACCACCGACAAACTTACAATTAGTAACTTTGCCTTTAATGGTTAAATTAGTACCACACGTTGGAACATCAACTTTGCAAATTAAATTAGACACATCCCCATCTACAACAAATCCCTTATGATAGGTAAATTCGATAATAGGTCTTGCACCGTTTCCGTAACTTGAAATGATACCTGTATGGTTTGTTTGATGTGGTATGGTTAACGTAGTGCTACTTTTAATTAGAATGATACCTCCAGTATTACCCTTGGAAACTCTTTTAATGGTGCTGTTATTGTACCATCTGACGTACCTGTAAACGTTGCATCAACGTATGTTTGACTTTGTAACGATAACGTTACGAACATTAGAACTGCTAAAATTACTGTTTTCATATTTATTTGATTTAATTTATACTTCTTTTGCTTGTGTTAATATTAATTCTCTTATTATTTGTCCACTTGTTGCAGTAAGAGTAACTTTACTAACACTCTTACTTAATGTCATATTACCATTATTAAGTTTGGTATATGTTTTATTAGTATCTTTTAAAGGATAATAAATAGAACCATTTGAAGTACATTTAAGATACTTACCTTGACTATCCTCATTAATAACAAATGTACCACTAACTATTTTCCAAACATCGGGTATTTGTCCTACAATTGCATCTTTAAAATCTTCTTTGAATACAACTCTCGATGCAAAGGAATTATGATAAGATTTGATTTCTGTATCTGATAAAGCACGATTATAAACAGATAATACATCATATAAATCAGTACCTAGATTAACATTAGGATACTCAGATGATAAGACTCTCAATTTACCGTTAAGAGTTGTAGTAGTTGTTGTAAATGAATTGATAAAAATACCATTTAATGGTATTTTATTACTGTATTATTTTTTATTATAGTTACACAATTTATTCTATCTTTTGTAAAAAAAGGGACAGCAATAGATTCTGTACCACAAATAATATACATATCGTTTCCTCCATTAAACGCCCTTATATTTAGATTACCAAGTCTAATTAAATAAACTGAATTTGCATTTACAATTAGACCTTTAAATCTAAAATTAATAGTTACATCAGAAGTTATAATATTAGTAGCTGTTTCAATAGAATAAACATGACTTCCATTACTGTTAAGAGTTAGAAAACCGTCATTAGTTTGCACTTTACTTGTAACTCCATCATACTGACTAGCATTTCCCCCATTAGCAACATTATCCCAAGCTATATTAACAAGTTTATTACCTACTGGTTGCATATTATATGCTGCAATAAGTCCATCCTCTTCTAATCTAGTAGGTTTAGGATACTGAAAATTAGTCTTTTGGAGAGATAGATATTTAGAGTTGAGAAATTCAATAAGTTCATTTTCTCTTTCTTTATAAGATAACATTCCATCAAACTGTTTCAATTTATAATATATACTACAATTGTGAGGTGCTGCACCAAATAAAGGAGATAGCATTCTATAAAAATTAGGTAATGTAATTGATGATAAATTATTGGTTATAATTGTTTTATTCGTATTTTCAACATTTTGCTCATATAACCTAAATCCATTTGCATCTGAAGAACCATCATAAGTTAATATATAATTACCTTTAGTAATATCAATTCCAGTAAACTTTAATTCAATAGCATCTAATAGTGATTGTCTTATATAAATAATAATATTACGTGCGGAGGTATGGGAGTTATAATAAATATTAAAAAGAGGGAATTGATTACCTATAAGTTCATTATTCGTACCGAACAATCTAAACCACGTACTATATCTATTTGATGATACATTAAAAACCCATGAGTATGGCTTATGTAAGTCAAAAGGTTGAAAGTAATATGTGAGTGCTGCATATTCTGCATATTTCTTTTTAACTATTGCATACCTATTGTTTAATTTAATAAAATGTAATTGTCCGTTACTCATAGTCATTTTAACATTACCTACTTTATCAAGTAACGAACCATTTTCAAAATTAGTTTCAAATATAACTTTGCTCATAATCCGTATTTCCCTTTCTGTGAATTATAAATTCTAGCAAATAATTCATCTACTTGTATTAAAGATATATCTCCTATATCAAATATTTGTATAGAACCTACATTGCCTTTAAAATAAGGATATGGATGAGGACTTAGTATTAAATCTTGATTACTACTATAATCAAATACACCTGTACCGTAGTTTGTAATTCTTGGATTATTATTTACTTGTATAGAATTACTATGTCCTGATTTGAAACAACCTAGTAGGTTAACCCATTTTTCATCTTTTACATTAGGTACATAAGCAATTGGTGCGATAGAACTCCATACACTTGGGCTTTGATAATTAAACTGTATATTCCAATTAAAATAGGGTGCAGTAAAACTAGTACCATACCATGTACCAAATAAATGAGTATCGGCTACTTTTTTAGTTCTATTTACCCATATAGAAACGATTAAATTATTTACCTTTAAATGGTCTGACATTGGTATACGTAACCTAGAATCTGTACCATTTAGATACATTATATTAGTATTCTTTTTCTTAACTGCAACATTGGTATTGTTAATTTTATTCTTACTTGTTCTATCCTCAATAAATCCTCTTTCAGCAGTTAAATCTAGCAAACAGTCGAGTTCAGGTGTAGGGTCTACGTAGAGAATGCCTTGATGTATACATTTAACTTCACTTACGGTTAATATTCGATTATAACTTTCGATAAATTTAATAGAACCTTTATAATAAGTTGTATTTTGTCCAAAGATAACATTGACGCCTCTAATTTTAGTAGAGGTAACAATAACTACATCATTATCTATTCCGATTGTTAGTGCTTGTGTATTGACACCATTAACGTAATAATATGTAGGATAACTGAATCCAGTTGCTATAATCTGATTAGAGTTATTAATAGAAATATTTTGCGTAGCATTAATATACACAATCTGTTGATTATTGATTGTTGGATTGATAACAAATCTTATAGAGTTAAATGTAAGTCTATTGTAAATAAGTTTATCAGTTATTCCATTTAAAATAATTCCATTGCCAATTTTAGGATTACCTGCAATATTACAATTTGCATACTTATTTTTAAGTACACTTTCTCTATCTCGGAAGTACTCAGCAAATATAATACTCTTATCACTATGAAGTTGACTGTTCATTTAGTAAATATTTTATCCTAATTGGTTATTAATTGCATCAAAGTTGTAATCAAGTTTAATAGCATCTTTATAATAGTCCCAATCTCCAATAGGATTATTATCTGCATCAAATCTTGAATAAGCAATTACTGCTTCTACTATTGCATCAAAATTTGGTCTTAAACTCTCATCTAAGTTTTGTATTGCATTACCTGAACCGTCATCAATAACTGATTGTTCGTACACATACCATCTATTAGAACTCCACCATACACTATTTTGCAGTTCAGATATTGAATTAGGTGCAACTGTATTAAGAATAGTATTGTCAGTTATATCATCTCCAACATTACTGTTTAGATTCATCCAATTAGCACAAAGATTTCTTATTTGAAATATCTGTTTACATATTGTTAAAGATAAGTCAATCGGAAATATAAAAAGGTCTTTTGATACACTTTCAGCTAATCCTTTAATAGTTGATATTTCTTTGCCTTTATTAGCTATATAATCAACTATGGCAACAATTGCTTGTGTATCTACTAGAGGGTTACTATTTGAAGTTTCCTCTATTTGTTTGATTTCAAATGATAAATTATTAAACATATTATGATTTCCTTTCTGATATAGTTAATGTATTTACTGATGCTACACTAAATAGTGATTTAATCATTATTCGTTCTTCGTTAATATCGTTAAGATAATATACCTTATTTAAAGCATTTGCAGAATCCACAATTATACTTGCAACTCCCAAAATATCTTGGGTTATATCACACCAATTTACTTCATCTGTGTCTACACAAGTTGACTTTTGAGGTGCTAATAATGTAATCGTAATTGTAGAACTACCACCACAAGTAGCTGTTAAACCTAATTTAAGTTTACTAAAACCATTCATTTGAATCACATCTCTTTGAGGCGTAGCACTAAATGCTTGGTTTGTATATTCAGCTATCTCAACTTGGTCCGTATAATGCGACCATTCAGGAGATTGATTTATAATGTTTTGAACACCTAAATTCTCATCAACTGTTTGGTCTTTAGTAGATATGCTAATTATAAATTCGTCTCCACTAGTAGTAGTTGGTGTTGCAACTCCATTTATTGTACTATCCCATGTTATGTCATAACAATAAGATATAGTAGGAGCAACGGTTGTTGTGTTATCTGCTGTTGTATCTGAAAATGTTGTTGTTATATTATCATTAATTGTACCTACAAGGTAATAAATAGAACCTCCTGCATTTGTACGATATATATTACGTGCAGAAGTGCCTAAAGCTCCAATTGGAATATTTGTTAATGCAACTGTTTTATTTGTTACATCTGTTGTTATTTCATTACTATCAACAGATACCAATGTTTCAAAACCATTAATAACAAAAGAAATTGCATATTTATGTGTACCTACTGTTACATTACCGCCTATTGTTGGACTTTCTGCTGTACACGTAGTTGTTGGTTTTGAGTAATCAATACTTACATAAGCCGAAGTTGGTGCAACAAAAGCACTAAATGAATTACCATTACGTTGCAATGTCATTAACACTAGATTTCTAAGCGAAAGTCCATCTGTTATTCCATAAACTGTTACTGTTCTATTTCCAGTTAAATACGTATAATTTGTATTTCTATATTGTCCTACATTCATATTTTTAATTATTTAAGGTAATACAAGTCCTGCGTATGCTAAAGATTGTAATGAATTTAATTGACTATTAATTGTTGCTAAATCAGATTGAGAAGGGACTTTACTCCAATTGTTAATATCAGTATGTGGCAAAGCTTTCAATCTATAAAGTCCATTGTTAGTTTCAGTATCCGCCGAAACGGTTGTCAACTGCCCTGCATAAGCATACGCCCCAAATGTACCAACAGTTGTTAAGTCTGCGAGTAAATCAACTCTATTTTCAGAACTAAAAACATCAGCAAACTGTTTATTAAAGTTTGCCGATATGTTTAATATACCGTTTGCCTTTGCCATATTCTAAGTTGTATAAAATCTTAATTGTCTTGCTCCGATAGTTCCTAGATTATTCGTATATCTAGTATAATTAATAGTATTCCCTTGTATATCGTGAGTTTGTGCCGATTGTGTAAACGAACCTAATGAGATTACATCCCATTGTCCGCTAAGTGTGTTATATTGTGTGATTTGTGTAATAGCACCCCAACCAGTAGGAAACTCGATAAACTGTTTGTTAATACCGTCCTCCGCTAACATACTAACTTGTACCATTGCACCGTTATTAGTTAATGCTTGTTTGGTTGCTGTTGTTAGATTAGATGAATTATAATAATAAGGGTAAACGCCTGTTATTGATACTGTTTTGTTGCTTGTAGCCCCTGCTGCTAATGGTGTACTATAATTGTTTCCACGACTTGACAAAGGTTGCTCTCCTGCTAGGTAATTAACTAAACAAGTCCATGATTGAACTCCCGAAAGTACTGTATAATTACTTACTGTTTTGTTATCTGTTAATAACTGCCCTGCACTATTGGTTAGTCCAGTACCTCCATAAACGTAAGCGTTTGCAACCGTTGGTAAACCACTTCTAAAACCACTTGTTCCATAAGCTGGTGTGATAGTTCCACGACTAAAGGTAGAAGCAAAATTCAATGTTGCAATAACCTCCCCTATTTCGTGCAGCCCTGCTTGTGTTAAAGTGAGGGTATTGTTAGGATTAGTTAATGTAGGAAATAGTTCAGGATACACTTGATTGTAAAGTTCTGCAAAATTATCTTTTGTTTTACTAAAAGCATCTCTTACCATATCTCCGTCCCCTGCATCTGGAGCTGAACCTATATTTATAATTTGTTGTGCCATATTATTATTTATATTTGAGATGAATCTATACGTTTACTTGAATCAGCTTTTACATCAGTTCTGTCGGCTGTAAATAGCTTTTTCAATGCTTGTCCTGCCAAAAGCAAATATTTGTATGCAATTTTCATTTTTTATATATTCTAGTAAGATAACGAAGGATTATTCGGTGTCGCTACAACTTGCAAAGTGCAACCAACAGGGGCGGTAATCACAAGTCCGTCAATCTCTCTATACAAATCTTCAATTATAATGGTAAACTACCTGCTTTTATAACTAGAGGGTCGGACGGAATGCCTCCGAAAGTTCCCGAACCCAAAACAGTACCGTCAACCGTTGCGTGAGAATATATAATTACGGTTTTATAACCCATGCTGCCTAAAATGGTTAAACTACCATTTGTTACGTTCTTTGTTGCAGGATTTGAATATCTTATATTTACGCTCATAATAATATCTTTTTTAAAATAAATTATATTAAATTTAATTTGTTTCCATTGTTTACCCAAGAGTTACCAAATTGCTTTTCAGCTTTGCTTTTCAAATCTCGCAAAGAAGTTATTGGATTAATGCCTTTTGGTAAAACGTCGAAATGTACAGGGTCATATCCAGTACCAACAAAATCGCCTCCCCAACGAATACCTCTTTTTCTAGCCAATGACGGTATCATGGATTTTTCCCATTCAGCCTTTGGTGTTTTAAGTCCTAAAGTTTTGCCGTCTTTTGATGCGTTTAAATCAATAGCTAACCCAAACATATGTGTCGACAACCCTTTGGATGCCACGCTTATAGTTTTAGCTAATGTCGCTTGTTTGGCAACGCTTCTATATGCGCTATTTATGCTTACTTTGTAACCTAAAATGTTTTGAATATCATCAACAAATTGCGACAATTTAGGTCTTGCTGACAAATTTAATGTTTGTATCTTAGTGTAATTCTTTAAGTCCGTCAATAGCTTATATGGAAGTTTTGCAGCGTATAACAATTGCTTACGTAAAACAATAGCCAACGACAATCCTACAATAATTGATATTGCAGTTATTGTAGGCTTATTCTCGCTATAAAACTTTTGAATATCCATAATAAACTATACTATTTTAAATATTAATGCTATGCCTGTGATAAATGTTAAAATTCTTAAAAATATAAAGTTTGAATCATGCAACTTTAAAAGTTTTAAGAACTTATCAACAAAACTTGTATTCCCTATATAATAATAATCTAAATCTCTAGTTATATTATACACTAAGTCAAATATTCCAAATCGAATAAATGTATAACCCACTAAATATTTAACTATTTCAAAAGTATCAATATGGTAACATATCGGCATTAAAACAAAACTAAATATGGATAAAAAGGCAAAGAAATGCCCTATCTCTTTTTTGTTTGAATCATTATAGCCATCAGCTAATGCGTTTAACACAATAGAGCTTAAAGCAAATGCTAAAATAATGATAGACTTTTCCATAGCCTTAACAAATTAATTTACATTATTAGTATCTGAAACGTCTTTTTTTGTTAGTTGAGCCACAAACGCTGCAACAAAACCCGAAACAGTAATGTATTTTACAATCTCAATAGGTATCAACTCTTGAAAATTCAATGGCATTTGTGGATAAAATGCAGCTGCGCTCAATGCAGCTGCGCTTATAGAAGCCGAAATATTACGCAACTTTGTAAAAAAAAGAGGCGTACTACTCATTAATCGTTTAAATGTTTCTTTTATCATGGCGTAAATATTAATTTTAATAAACCGTACACATTAGAGCCACTACTCAAAATAAATGCGCCCCAAAACAGCCAATAAATAACTTTAGGGTATTTCTGCATTATTTGAGCAACTTCCGTTCCTTTATCTATTTTTTCAATTTTGTTTTTCAAATCGTCCAATTCCTTTTTATTAGCTCCACTTTGAACTGGACACGCTAATTTTTGTCTTTGAAGTTCAATTATTTGCTCCTCAATTTTTGGAATTTTTTTTTTGGTCTAATGTATTGAACTTTTCCAAAATCTGTTCTAATTTTAAATTGGTCTGCTCTTGACCGTGCGCCAAAGCGTCCTGCAACGCCTTAAACATACCTGAAATACCTTGTTGTCTTAGTCGCTCTATTTCCGCTTGTAGCTCTTTCTCTTTTGCACTAGGAGGCATATAAATTTGTGTTTAGATGAAAAAATGTAATATAAAACAAAAATAAGCATTATTAAAACTTTATTTTAAAGAGATTTCTAAACATTATTACTTAATGTAAACATCTCTACTACCATTAGTATCACATGGTATGTGTAAAGCTATCTGTTCGAGCAATATGTCCGAACCGTATGTATCTTGTGGGTCGTTTGGTGTTCTACGTATATTAAAACCTATTTTACCGCCTACTTGAAAATTTAAGTTTGGTAATTTACCGAATGATGTTAGCTTATGCCTATATTGTTGAGGCGTAGCAATAGTATCTAAAAAAGTCAATGTTGTTTGCGGTATTGGGTCGCCTTGCGGTGGGGAGTATTCCCAATCGAAAAACATTTTTAAAACACCTGTACCTGCCGTGCTAGGTCGCCAATGTATATGCAATTCAGGTAAATAACCTAATAATTTCATTGCTTCATCAACAACCATTTCGTGCGATATTTCAAAAGAACCACTCTTTCTCTCTTCTGTTCCGCCTCCGTCAAAAGCATCAAATTGACGTAAAACACCTCCTACATTATGAGAAACAGAATCGGGCGAAGCAGCTCCCGAAACATTAAGTAAGTAGCTTGGCATTTCGTCTTTCCATGTTATAGCTGAACCTTTTGCAGCATAAACGCCATTACTTTCAAACATTGAATAGTTGCCGTTTGCAATATCTCCAATTTCTAACAGACGGTTTAATGTATCGACATTAACCATTACAGTAGTTCCGTCTTGTCTTAATATTTGAAAAGCGGTTGCATTATTAGAAATTGGATATATTCGAGTATGCGTTCCTGCAACATCTCTATTTGCAGTATCGTTATGATTAGTAACTGGTACACTACTTACATTTGAAGTTACTTCTCTTGTTATTCTTGAAGCCGTTGATGCTCCGTTTTGAAATATTATCCTACCAATAAATTTAGACTGTTTTTGAACTAATTCAGGGATTATCGGTAAAGAAGATTCTAAAGCCTCCGCTACTGAATTAAATTGATTACCCAAAACGCCATAACTGCAAAAATCATCTGTGTTTATAGATTTGAAAACAAAAAGTGCCGATAGCTTATTTCCGCTTAATGATACTAAATTTGCTCCATCTGAATATTGACTATTAGGATATTGCATGATTTTTTGCACATTCCAAACACTTGCAACTGGATAGTAAAAATGAAATTCATGTCCTGCGGTTGCGGTAGTTACAAGATTGGTCATTATCTCTTCGCCATCGTACCAAACAATACCGCTTTCAATACGTATATTGCGTGTTCCGTATTCTGAAATTTGCAAACCTTCTTGATAACCAAAACGCTCTGTATGTATTAGTCTATGTCCTGTTTTATTAGCTAAACCTAAACCATATTTGCCTGTTTTAAAAACGTGCAATTCGTTTACGGAATTTAATGTTTCCCAATTTAACTGAACAACATTCAATATAGTAGAATGATTGACTATTGAATTATCGGTTGTAAGTTGATATATCGGAACTCCATTATTGTAATTAGCTACAACATAAATGTATTGGTTTGCATTTAACTGAACATTAAGTAATGAAGGCACAGTATATCTATTTACCAAACCACTAAAATCGGATTCAGTATTGAAATGAACCTCTATACCTGAAATATCAATAAGTCCATTACCTTTATCTGTAATAGTTACATCGGTAACTACACCGCAATTCAACAACTTTCTTTGTGCAGCGTTTTGTAAAGTCAAAGGCGTTACAAATTGGTCGTTATTAATACCTCCATCAACAGTTATTTGCGTTGCTTGAAATGCCGTTGTTTGGTATGTATAAGATATTCCATCGGAATAATACCAACCACTAGGATAATATGTTCCACCTAAACTACCGGGCAACCATTGAGTGCCTTGCGAGTTTTTTACATAAAATAGCTTATTTAGAAATGAGGTAGCTAAAGGTAATGCTGAATAATTAGGAAATATTCCACCAAAAGGAACTGGCGTACTTCCGCCCGAAACACCACCGTTATTTCCAAATCCAAAAGCCATTATTAAAAGTTTTTCAAATGTTTAATACCAACAATCTGCGCTACCGACAAAGCATCGGCAACAATAGTTATTTCGTTGAGTGAAACAATGTCGTTTTCGTCCCCTAAAGATAAAGATTCTCCTGCACTCAAAGTAATCGCTGTTTCAGCAATTCCACCAATAGTTTTACTCAAAGAGCCTCTTACACTAACAATACCTGTGCTAGTCAATTTATTTTTTATAGCTACCTGCAAATAACCTTCTACACCTTGTATTGTACAAGTGTTATTGGTAAATTCTGCGGTTACGTGCTGCTTATAATTAGGATTAATCATTTTTCAATTGGCTTACTTTGTTTCGAGAATGTATTCTAATGGAATGTCAGACCGTGATTGTGAAAATAAAACTTGATTGCCATCTAAATACATTACCGCATAAATTTCATTCTCTTTTAAGAATAAATAAAACATCGGTTTTTGTACGTCCATATTGATATTTCTATCAACTGCAACCTTTAAAATGAACTTACTTACCCACTCTTCTGTACCTTTTTTTGGGTCAAAGCCCATAGCTTTATATGTAAAAACTTCAGCTAAGGAATACAAGTCGTCAATCCGAACTTCCTCAATGAATTTCATGTTGCAATAAACCGACAGTCCAAAGTCCCCCTTTGCACCGTATGGCTTAATCATTATACCAACAACTTGAGGCGACATATCAATTTTTTTTGCAAATCGTAATATCGCTTTCCTTAGCATTGTTTTTACTTGTTTGATAATCAAATCTTTCATCATAATCTATGATTTTAAATTGTTTAAAAATAAAATCGCAATTTAACGAAATTCTTTAATCAAACAAACTAAATGCCATTAATCCATGTCATTCCATGTAGGCTTAGGAGCTTCAACTTCTACTTTTTTAACTACCGTTTTTACGATAGGAGGAGAAGGAACTGTAACAACCTTTGTCTTTACTACTGGCTCTTTTATTACAATCTCAATTTTTTTCTTTTTGTAAATTAAATAGTAGGCTGCAAATGCTAAACCTGCCAAACCTATTGCTGAAAGTGCTGTTTTCATAATTTTTTTATGTTTTTTTAGATTTTAAAAAATCATTTATTCTAAAGGCAAATTGTTGAGATAATCCAATGCTTTGGTTTGATTATCTTTTTTCATTTTAGCTATGGCTCTCTCAATAGTATATTTACCTTTGATATTACATTTAAGTAGTATCTTATGTAAGATGCTTCGTTTTGGTACTTAATACTTTGAATAGCTTTTAATAGCTTTTCGTTATTGGTAATCAAACCTAAAGCATCGTATATCGCCTTAGCCTTAGCCATTGCATTTTCTTTTGTTCCAACAGTCTTTTTGCCTTTTCTTGCAGACGTTCCAAACCATGTTGGCGAAGTCCAACGAACATCCTTGCCTTTTACTACATTATACCCTATTTTGTAATCTTTAGCTGTTCCTGTTTTTCCTTTACTTTGAGATAAAGCACCTAGCAATTCCTCTTTTATTTTTTTTGCTCTGTATTGGGAATAAAAATAATATCCGATAGCTCCAACAATTAAAGCTCCAAGTCCGATATTTATATGTTTGCGTTCTAATTTCATAGTACTACCAATTTTATAATTTACAATTTAGATAAAGCTCCCGAAGGAGTGAATTTAGCAGCAGAGTTCATTGCTCCAATAGGATTTTTTGCAACATTTACAATAATACCTAAAACAGATACCAATAAAACACCGCCAACAATCATAAATACAGTTTTTGATGTTCCAATGAAATTGCCTATACCTCTTGTTATCCCATGACCTAAATCACTCGTTTTTTCTAATATATTGCTAGATAGATTAACTCCGTAGCCTTTCATATATGTACGAAAGTTATTATCGTCTTTATTTTTACCTCTATCTTCCCAATAAGCTACAAAAACCTCGTTAGCATCTTGTAAAGGCAAAGAACCTCTTAAATCATCGTACCAAACTCTCCAATTTTTTAAATCTGTTTGTTCAGACGGAATATTTATTGTTGGATTTCCCATTGTTTTATAAGTTAAACAGATGAAAGTGTAAAAAAAATATCTAAGCCAAAATAAATTTCAACTTAGATATTAATAGTTTTTTTGATAAAAGACTATAATTTGATATGCTTCTTTTTAATTGCATACCAAACACCGCCTACAATAGCAGCAACACCTAGTCCAATAATAGCTATCTTTTCCAATTACGAGCAACGCCCTCTGCGCTGAACATATCGTCATCTGCATTTTTGAACTCTTTGTATTCAGGATAAGTACGAATAGCTTTTTCGATTGTTACATCGCCATTAGCCGACTTAGTAATTTTGCCACTTGCCGAATGATATATTTCTTTTGTTGTAACAACAGAACCGTCAGACATACGATAAGGCATAATAACCTCTCCTACTGAATTTCTAACAGTAGGAATTTTCGAGTAATGCAATACGGTATATTGTTTTTCGCCATTAGCATTTGTTTTGCGTTCAATTACTTCGGGAGCGTAAGCAACACCACTAGCAGAATATACGGTTTTAAATAGTAACCGTCTGCGCTCATATCTCCACCTTCTTCGCCCATATCTCCACCTTCTTCGCCCATATCGCCACTTTCTTCGCCCATATCGCCACTTTCTTGCGGTTCTTCATTAACAGTTGTTAATTCAGGAACCATAACTTCTCCTTCGGGTGTTATTTCGGGTTGAATTTCTTCTTCGCCTGTTCCAACTGGAGATATAACTTCGGGAGTTATAACTTCGTCATTTTTTGTAATCATCGGCTCAACAGTTTCGCCTGTTTCGGCTTCTACTGGCTCTACAACAGCATCTTGTGCTTTTTGTTGAACTTTTGGAGCTTTACGAGCAGCACGTTTGGCTTTACGTTTAGATTTACGTACAGTTCGTTTTGCTTTACGTACAGCACGTTTCTTTACTCTTTTAGTTTTACGAGCAGCACGTTTCTTTACTCTACTAGCTTTGCGTTTAGCTCTTCGAGCCTTACGTTTAGCTCTACCACGAGCGTTTAACGTTAAACCGTCAGCCTCATAGTCGTCTGCACTTTCAAACCCATCAGCACCTTCATAGTCGCCATCAGCGTCTACATCTCCGAATGCGCCTTCATATTCGCCATCGGCACTTGCTATTTGAGATTCAGCAAATGTTTCAACATCCCCTTCTGCGCTTACAGTACCGTAGTCGCCTTGTGGC
Organism: Saprospiraceae bacterium; assembly: GCA_012031785.1. Lineage (GTDB taxonomy): Bacteria > Bacteroidota > Bacteroidia > Chitinophagales > Saprospiraceae > JAAUTG01. The sequence goes on from JAAUTG010000006.1 coordinate 17,669, forward strand.
ATAATATCGTTAATGCTTGATTCGGGAATAGATGTGCCGACATTCTCGCCAAATCTATCGCCCGACATTTTTCTTTTTGGTATCATAACATTTATTTAAAATTGTTTGTTAGTTTTTATTTAGACTTTTTAGACATCGCAAAGGCTATACCTCCAATAACAAGTATAGCTGCAACCACACCACCGATAATAAACATATTCTTTTTGCTTTTTGCAGCTTCGGGACTACTGTCGATACTTGAACTAGATTGAATATCTTCAATTTTAGGAGCTTCTGCAACTATATTAGATGCAGTTTCATTATCCATGCCTTTAGGCTTACCAAATTCTTTGACAAGTAAACCTACAACTGGAGCAGCAGCAACGATAGCGGCAGCAGCCTCTTCAACACCTGTTGGATAAAAGAAATTGTCGCCAACTACATAAAGTATATCATCGTATGTTCCGTCAGCTTTTTGAAATTTCTTTTTCTTAGCTTTAGCAAGTTTGATAGGTTTTTAGAACCGCTTATGACATTTTTTTCAAAAATAGTTCTATTGCCTCCTAGTTTGTCTTTCCAAAAGTTCTTAATTTTCTCGTATCGCTTTTTAGCCGATTCATCTCCTTTAAGTCCTTTTTCTCTAGCATCGTTAAATTCAGAAGCAAAACCAAATACATTTAATTTAAGCAATGTTAGAAATGCTCCTCTAGGCACTACAAGTAAAGCGGTCTTGGCTTTATCTCTTACTTTTCTAATTACTTTACCTACTTTGGTTTTACCGATTTTGTCAGCTTTCTTTTTAAGCCACTTTTTGAATTTACCTCTAGCCTCCATATATCCGTCAGCCGATATTGAGCCGTCCATAATTCCATCGACCATCACAACATCGCCATCGGAGTTAGCATATAGATTACCTTCTAAATGCAATAATTCGTCTTTTGGTATAATATCTGAAAACATAGTTAAAAATTTTAAATTATAAAAAACTAAGCGTCTTTTTTCTTTTTGATTACTTTAGTGTAAACCAAATATCCAACACCTAATATTCCTGCAACTACTGCAACCTTACCCAACATTGGTAATGACATCCATTTTTGTTTCATCTTTTCTAAATTTTAGTTTGTTTTTAATATAAAAGTTAATTTTTTGTTGATATGTACTTGGCATTAATAAATAGATACTCGCTAATGTTAAACTACCCATAGCGATAAACATTGCTGTTTTGTAAGGCTCTTTAATATCGGGTAGTTTCATAATGCAAAAATCTATCAATCTTTTATTGCTTTGTATAGTCCATACAACAACAACGAACAAGATAAACCAATTAAAGTATATTTTAAAAATTTGCTGTTATTTTTGTTACCTTCGGCACTATGGAACACATTGTAAGGCACATTGTTAGAGTTTAGAAATGGTTTAGGAATTTGTTTGCCGTTCTTGTCAAATTTTATTTGAAGCTCTTTTTTCTTAATGTTAGGTAAAATAACTTGTTCAACCTCATAAATGTTGTAGCCCGAATACATATCTGCAATAACTTTTGTATTTTGGTCTTTAAAATTAGCGTCCAATTTAAACTTTTGCGACTTCGTTCTACGCTTATCTAATCTAATGACTAATATCAAATCGGTTGTAGGCTCTACATCATAAGAGAAACGATTCATGCTATCACATTTGATAGGAGGTTTTACTTCTAAGCAGTTAAGTATATTCGCACTTTGATAACTATCAATACGAGGCGTTTTATTGAAAATTTTACGATTACCTTTTGTATCTCTAAAATCAATAACTAAAGGTTGCTCTAATTGCTGTTTATTGTGAGAAAATACGCTATACCCAACACATTCATATTGTTCAGAAATAACGCCTTGATTAAATTCGTTAAAGTCTAAAGAACCTGAATCAATCAATAAGTCATCTTCAAACTCGAATGTTTTAGATATTTGAGGGGTATATGATGCCATGTTATGCTAATGTTTTAAGTTTTTCGTAAATCCAATTATTTAAACCTTCGTATGTAAACAGTTTTTGATAGTATCTTTTACCGTTCTCGATTAGTCTGTTAATCTCTTTGCTCGATATTGATACTAATAAATCATGTAACCCTTTCAAATTGTCGCTATGTATCGCAATTCCATAATCTTCAAAGTTTTCGGGAAGTATAAAATCATCTGAAATATAAACAGGAATTGAACCATACCTCAATGCTTCGCAAATACGATACGATGAGACATTAACACCTCTAGGGCAAAGTGTAAATATTGAGTTTGCTACTATTGAGTTAAATTCTTGTATGTTTACCTTTTCAAAAGTTACTAAGCAATTGTCATTATTTAGCAAATCAACAATTTCACTTCTTACTTTATGAGTTTTTGAGCCAACAAAAGAATAAAAATATTTTCTTTGTTCTAATGGTACAAAGCTTTCTGTAATTGGATTATTATTTAAAAGCGGAATATGTATTATCTTACAATTATTATTATAATCAAATATATAATCGCTCGATTCATTACTTGTAAATACAATGTTCTTTTTAGGTAAAAAATGAACTCCTTTTATTCCTGAATAATTATCGGTAACTATAACACATATTTTTTTTGTGTTAATATTTCGATATTTAATAATATAATCAGAATATATATTAGAATCAAATTTAATATGATTAGGAAGTATAGAAGAAATATCATAATCAAAAAATTCAAAGCGATTGCTTATCATATTTTTTTTATGATTTTCTTTAAAGTAACTATCGAATTTTTTAATCATAATTTTAACTATAATTGATATTTGAATATTTTACCTCCAAAACCACTAATAAAACCATGAGTGCTACTTGCCATAGAAATCCATGTTGTTACATCGCCTCCATTGTCAAACTCCTGTGGCTCAAAATTGTCAAACACCTCAAAGTGTCTGAATACCTCTCCTAGAGATGTAGATGAATGCCCTGTAATAGCATCAGTAAAGAAAATACCTGTTGTAGCACCGCTAGAAGAAAAATCTAAGAAAGTGCGATTTACTCCTAAATTAGATGAATATCCTATTAAATCTAAGCCTGTTGTATAGTATAAATCCGAACCAACGACAGAAACTTGTTTTGTTCCTGCATCGCCATTGTAAGGTAAATAAGTAATAGCATTACCATTTAGACTAAATCCAATAAATGAACTATGTCCATCGACTTCCTGTCCATAAAATAACGCTTCGGTTGCACTTATTGGCACGATGTCGTTAATAGTATAAAAGAAATATAAACTTTCAGGAAAAAAGAAAGTTATATTTACCCACGTAGCACCCCCATCTGTTGTTTTGAATATTGCATCATCGCCATAATTAGTAATCCCTCCAAACCAACCATTATTTGAATCGTAAAATGCAATATCGTTAGGTCTATATCCAAATAGCCAAGTAGGGTCTAAAGTAACAGTTTGTTGTACCCAAGTGCTACCTCCATTTATTGTTTTTAATATAATTGGTACATTTACGCCCAAATTATTAAAATACCCACAAACCCAACCTTCGTTTGCGCTAGTAAAATGCACCCCCGAATAATTACCTACGACTGGCAATGTTGAAGCTGCCCATGTATCGCCTCCGTTTGTTGATTTTAAGAATATAGAATTATCACAAACCGCAAAACTGTTTGACGTGTCTAATGCGAATATCTTATTAATATTTTGTGCAGTATTCGATGTTTTCTCTACCCAATGGTAAACCATTATTACGGCATTATTTGAAGTTGCATCAGGAGTAATTCCATCAGACGCAACGCAATGATAAGAGGCTGCATCAGCATTTTTAATGTTGCCAATTGTAAAAGTATTGCTATTTGTGCCGACTGGCGTAACACCTTTATACCATTGGTAATTAACCGAACTAGAATAAGTACCTGCAACCGCTACCGATAATGTTAAATCTTCTGCATCGTGTTTATTTTGTGTCAAAGGCTGCGTTGTGAAATAAAGAGGTATTGCAGTTACATTTAAAGCTACACTATTTGAATAAAGCGGTGTTGACGGATATAGTGGATTATTAATAGCGCATCTTATCGTACTGCCGTCATAAGAGTACGGAGATGTCAAAGTAAGAGTAGTTGCATTTTCGCCAACTATATCAATTCCATTACGCTGCCATTGATAAGTGATATTAGGTGTTCCACTTGCTGCAATTGTAAATATTGCATCCGAACCATCATCAACCGTTTGCGGTAAAGGCTGTGTAGTTATAGTTAGAATAGCATTAACAGTCAATGAAACCGTATCTGTTTGAATACTGGTTATACTATTGGAAACCTCACAATAAATATTGCTCCCATTATAACTATATGGACTTGTTAAATTTAATGTATTAGATGTTTGTCCAACAATAGGACTGCCATTTCTATACCATTGATACGAAATAGGTGTTAATCCTGTTGCAGTTACAGAAAAATTCGCAACATTTCCATCGTCTACAATTTGCGCTATTGGTTGTAGTGTTATTTGCAAAGCTATATTTACATTCAAATTAACCTCATCGGATGTAACGTTACCATACGCATTTGTAATAACACACCGTATCTTTTTGCCATTATCAGACAACTGCCTATTAAGCAATGATAAATTTGCGCTTGTTTCTCCTACAATATTTTCCCAACCTACTGCCATGATTAAATTGTTAAATTGTTAAATTAGTTCTTGCCATTGATAAGACAAAGGTTCTGTTCCACTCGCTATAACACTAAAGTTAGCGTCTTGCGTTTCATATATTGTTACACCGATAGGTTGTTGTATTATTGAAGGTGGTGCATTATCATCAAAATCTAACAAAGAAACAACATTGATACGAGAAAAGAAATTATATATATTATTATTCGTATTAGCCTTTATGGTAACTTTTGCAAATCCCATATTTGTAAGCTCAATAGCCAAATCTTCTCTAGTTATACCGCCAACTCCTACTGTATATGTTTGTATAACTCCGTTTACTGTTATATTAAATTCTGTACCTTGTGCATACGTTGCAGAATATGGAATTGTGAATTTATAGTTATTATATACTCGATTTACCCTATTGAATAAGTTCAAATGCTTCGGCTCTGTTGATAAATTGGATATTTTCATTTGGAACTCGATAATATGAGGGTCTGGCTTACATACTATCGGAGGCATTTGTAATTCGGGCTTTGGCAAAGGAGCTAAATCGAACGCATTAATAGGCTCGACTGGCTTCATTTCATCACACATCGGTTTATCTTTTGAATTATCTGTCGGCATTAGTTCGTCCAACAATTCCGCTACAATAGGCACTGTTTTGTCTTTGTAGTTTGTGTGCATCTTTGCAATTTCCGTCTTTGTATTGTATTTATCCAAATCAAAATAAAGTCTAACCTCTGTATTTGGCTCTACTCTATATTTCAAAGTATTCAATCCATCAAAAACAACGTGAGGTATTGAAACATTATCAATAACAGACGCTATTTGGTCGCTCATTAATCGAGGTGTCAAAAGAACATTGCTTTCGTTACCTTGAATACCTCTGAACAATATAGTAAATTGCGATTCTAACTGCAATTCATTAATAGAGGATATACTAATACATTTCAAAGAGTAATTTTCACTACTTAATCCTTTGTTAAATTCGTGCACAGATAAACCAAATGTTCTTACTTCTAATTCGGGATCACTATATAAATTAGTGATTTTGAAAAAATAAAATATCCTTACTCTCGGTTAAAGATTTGTTTTTTACAACTACTTGCTGTGTTATTATATTTCGTTTTAGCTCCTTCATGTAATGCTACATTATTTGAATTGTAAAAATACATCTTTAAATTGTTATTTCAAATTGTCGAACTTCATAATATAATCGGACATTTGCTTAATTCTATTTCGATTACCTTTGGTATCGGCATTATAAAAAACATTTGAAAAAACGTTAATCAATTCAATTCTCGGATAACCTAATCCCAAATATATACGTGCTGCATTTAGGTCAGCTTCAACCTCGTCAGAGGCGTTTCTATTTTGATATACGTGCGAAAACTCATGTAACAATATGCCCATTCTGCCTGGTATCGTATATCGTTTAAATGTACTTCTTGAAACTTCAATAATTCCATTTATTACATTTATTCGTGCAGGTGTTGATAAATGTCTACCATTATTATCAATAATATCATCCAAATATTTAATTACAAATTTACCATTATCCGAAACATACGTTCCTGAACTTAAATATCCTGCCTTTAAAGAAAACTCTTGCGCTAATTTTACGAATGATACAACATCAGGATTCTGCAATCCAATTACGTTTAAATTAGTTTTAAGTGGCAATGTTTTTTTTGAAACAACCCTTATTCCTTCTGAACTTTTGCTCTTTGAATTGATATTATATATTTCAAATCGCACCTTTCGAGGGCTTTGTGGCATTTTAATTAAAAACTCCTCTAGCCCTTTTACCGTATTCCAACGCTTTGTGTAAACTGCAAAATCTTTAGAATCATCTTTTGCAATGATACCAACTTTTATAGGCTTTTTTGTTTTAATTACCAATTTATATTCTAATGGTAAATGTAGCGGACTGTGCGAAAATGTTATCATAATTTTTGTGTATTTTTATATAAAAAAAGCGATTAAAATTATCTAATCGCTTTTTCAACTTAGTGCATTTTAATTATATGCGAGAACCTTTTGCATCAGTTCTTTTTACGTGATATTCTTTATAAGTTTTACCACTAGCACTTTTTCTTTTACCCACAGGTTTTGCTTTTTTCTTATAATCTCTTATAAGCTCGTCTTTTGTAACGCCCATTGAAGTAAGTAATTTTAACCTAGCCATTGGCGTTGTTTTAATTATATTTTTGAGAATAGCTTGTTCTGATAATGCCTTTTTAGTTACTTTAGTTTTCATTTTTTTACTTTTTTTTATACAGGTTGTTTTGCTTTAAATATCTTTACAGCTACAAATGCACCGATTAAACCAACCGTTGACGCAATTGCAATGTTTTTCCAATCTATATCTATTTTTGTTCTAGTATAAATTGCAGTACCAATTACACTTGCAGAAACAGCCACAGCCAAAGAGGTTAAAGCAACTCCTGCAATTTTTAAATTTGGATTCATAGTATATTTTTTTAAGGTAATTTTTGCAAATAGAATCAATCACTTAACTCTACTTGCGATATTTACGATTATTTATTTCTTTTTCATAAAGAAATAAATCCCACTCCGATACCGATAATTAAGGTTGCGCCCAATCCGTAAGCTATCATAGGTTTCATGCCTAAAATAGTGTCAGAATCCATACTTAAAGGAGCGACAGGTTCAGATGCTATTGGTTGAACAACAGGCTGCGGTTTTGGCTTTTGTTGCAACTTCTTATTTACAGCACTTATACCCTTTTTTGCAACATTTTTAAGTAGCTTTTTGAAAGCACCGTTTGCATTTGCATTTTCATTTTCAAAACTCATAGCGTCTGAATTTTAATTGTTTGTTTATACTTTGTTTTTTTGTAATTCTTTGTTGTTAGCCCATGTTACAAAATCCATTTTTGACGAGTTCGTGGACTACTGTTTAACTCTGAAAACTCTTGTTTCAATTCGTGAATCCATTCAGTAAAATTTATACCTTGTTGATACTCATCAGAATTTTGGTACAACTGGTTAATACTTAGAAAACGAGAATCTAAAGACTTATTCATAATATTTTATTTATTTTGTTTAATATCATTTTGCTTTGAAACAATTTTGCTATATGCAAAACCTCCAACGCTACCTACTGAAACACCTATTATAGCAGAACCTAATATGTTTTTCTTAAAATACATAGCCATACCTGCAAATATTACAGCTCCGATTATACCGCCTCTAACTATAAACGTATTTTTTTTTACAAGATTAATACCAAAGCCTCCGCTTCTTAAATTATTAATCTTGTCAATAAGTTTACGGTTGACACTCCCTTTAGGTGCTTTGTAAGAAGCTACTATTTGAGCGTCTTCGATATTGTTAGCGTCTGCAAAATATAATGAACCGTACATACTTTAATAAAATATAAATGTTATTCAATGTCAAAATCGCTATTATCGCCATTTACAGGTGCATTGCTCATGTTCGACATTGGTAAGCTACTATCCATATATGCCGACTTTCTCAATTTAACAATATAGATTATAAGACCTGTGATTATACTTGCAGCAGCAACTCCTATAATCATAAATTTCATATTATTGCTAAGTCCCTTTTTGCCCTTCTCCATCTTGCTTTCAGCAATGCTAATCCTTTTATTAAGTTCTTTAGGCAAAATGCCCGAACCGTCAGATGCAACACTAACGATTGATGTCGATAACAGCGAATCATCGGAAACGGACAATGTTTTACCTTCGGCATTTGAAACTAATTGTTTGTTCGTTTTATAAATAAGCCCTTTCAAAGTCTTTACGAAATTAGGGTTTTGCTTAATAAGCATTAGGCAAAGCTCCGTAATCCTTTGATTGTTGTCGTTGTGCGTAGCGTTTATTCCTTCATTCCTAAGCAATATAACCACTTCCCTTTTATTGGTTACGATAACACGAGCCAACTCGTCTATGACTATTTCATTCATCATAAACTTATCTTTAAAAGCAGATGCCGACTTAAAATTGTCAAAAAAATCGTGTTGTGCGTATATCATGGTTGTTTATTTTTTTTAAAAAAGAAATCTAAGCTCTTTTAGCACTTGTAGCATTAGATACTATTAATGCCAACAATAACATACTTGTCATTATTGCTCCACTAATAATAAGTGTTTGTGTAAGGCTTTTTTTGTCGCCATCAGCATACATTACACTTTTACTTCCATCAGACGCTAAAGCAGCAACTCCTAATGCAGCAGCAGTACAGCCTCCGCAATTCTCATACTCCCCATTTGCGGAACTTTTAGTCGGAACTTTCGATTCTTCTTTTACATTGATATTAATAGGCTTTGAAGCTTTGAACTTTTCGTAGCTATCAATAATCAATCTAGCGTCAGGGTGTATTTTTGTTAATTCAGAAATGCCGTCTTTTCCGTTCTTATTAACATAGTCGTCAAGCATAGAATAAAGCTCTTTTGGGCTATTTGGAATTTTGGCATATCCCGAATGATGAAGCACTCCGATAGCTTTTTTAGGGCTTCTGTGCGCAATCGTAAGTAGGAAACCGTCCATTTTCATAGAATTTAATTTTTTTATGTGTGTTAAATAACAAAAAAGGACAGAGCAAAAGCCCTGCCCTTTTTTATATTTCAAAACGGCATTAACCGCATTGTACTATCGTTTAGCTCTTAAAGCTAGATTTGTACGTGGACTACCGTATTTGGTAACAGCTTGTTTACCTGCCAAAGTACGGAACTGATTGATTTTTACTTTTGGATATAAGTAAACTTTAACAGTTGTTGCAGGGTAAATTTTACCTAATTTCAAACTTGTAAATGAGTTTACAAGGAAATCATACCAAATGTCGGTTTGTGTTTGTTGGTATTGGTAACTGTCAATACGTGGAATGAATTGACGAGTTACAGCGTTACCGTTAGGGTCTTTTGTGTTGATAGACACAGTTTCTTGAACTTGTGCTTGATTGTGAGTAGCGTTTGATCCAATACCAACAAGCGAAGTTTGACCTACCGAGAACACATTGCCCGAAGCAATCCACGCCAAAAATTCAGTATAAGAAATACCGTTAAGGTTGTAACTCCATGTTACATTGGCAGTTGTCGATGGGTTCATTTGGCGTGTTAATGCAGCAAGAACTTCAACGTCAACAGCTTCGGTAGCTGTGTGAGTGTTTTGAATCGTAATGATATACGGTTGGCTTTCTTGTGAAGAAGATTTTTTAACTGGTTTACGAGCCATACGTCTTGATTTTCCGCCACGAGCGTTCATCATTTCGTCTCCAAAAGCATAATCATAGTCGCCATCAGCGTCATAGTCGCCATCAGCGTCATAGTCGCCATCAGCGTCATAATCATCAGCACCTTCATAGTCGCCATCAGCGTCTACATCTCCGAATGCGTTACCCCATCCATCGCCATCGGCACTATGGAAAAATTCATTTGCTTGTGAAGCAGCAGAATTAAAAAAGTTTTGTTTGTACATAAAATTGGTTTTTAGAATTTAAAAAAATGTTTGTTTGCTTATTCTTCGCCTTCTGCCTTTGCAACTTTTACACCTAGTTTAGACACTTTAGGTATAATCAATAAATGAGCAGCAGTTGTACCAACAACCACCGCAACAACGGTAAGGATGAACGCAGGAAGATGTTCTCCTATAATTTTACCGAATCCCTTTTTCTCGTTAGCCATAATTTTAATAATTAATTGTTTTAATAATTTTCACGCTTTACCAAAAGCGATAACAAAGCCCTAATTTACTATAACGTTCTATATTTTATGTTCTTAGGCGTTTACCTCTTTTGAAAACTTATAGTTAAGTAAAATATTTACAAATAGTTAATGTTTATAAATGGTTTAGAAATGAAAAATTATTATATTTGTAGTATTATTAATTTTAATTAAAAACGCTAAAACCAATGAGTAATTTGCAACAATCAGCAACGAACAATCCACCGCCAACGATTACAATAAAAAATCTAATGAGCGGAGATAGTGTAAAGAATAAATTTGAGGAAATATTAGGCAAAAATGCAAATGCTTTTATTTCATCTGTAACCACACTGGCGACAACAACTTCTCTAAGAGATTGCGACCCAATGAGCGTATTAACTTGCGCTATTACGGCAGCTACTTTGAACTTGCAAGTAAATCAAACGCTCGGACAAGCATATATTATACCTTATAAAGGCAAAAACGGCTTGGTTGCACAATTTCAATTAGGATGGAAAGGTTATTTAGCATTAGCTATGCGGACAGGTCAGTTTAAGAGAATTAACGTATCGCCTGTTTATGAAGGGCAGTTTAAGAATCACGACATTGTTACTGGCGATATGGACTTTACTGGCGAAAAGAAAAGCGATAAGGTTGTCGGATATGTATCTTTTTTCAGACTTCAAAACGATTTTGAAAAAACTCTATACATGACAGTTGAAGAAGTTAGAAAACATGGCGAAAAATACTCAAAGTCATTTAGTTTTCAAGGTTCGGTTTGGGCTACAAATTTTGACGCAATGGCTCAAAAAACTGTTTTGAAATTATTGCTAAGTCGGTATGCGCCACTATCGGTAGAATTGCAAACAGCAGTTTTGGCAGACCAATCGGTAATTAAACCTACCTCCGATGATAGCTTAGACTTTTCAAGTTATGAATACGTTGACAATTCAGATGACAATTTTAAACCTGTCGATAAAAACTTTGACGCTACACCAACGCAAAAGAGCGACTTAAAGCCCGACAAATCATTTGAAAACGAAGCACCGAAACCTGCAAATGGGAAATTAATGTAAATAGTGGAATATTATAAAAGGAGTAAGGGGGCGAATACCAATTCAGCCCCCTTTTTGGTTTTGCGAACAATCAAGCCACGAAAGGCGATGCGCAAAAGTTTGTTTTCAGCATTAGTTAGCTGAATAAGCGTTCAAATATATAAAATATTTATTTAACTACGTTAATTAATTCAATTAAAGTGTATTTGAATAGCACTTTTTTAGCGATAACAATAGCTACATTTGTCGGACTTACCAACAAAAATGAATCCCCACTTTCAGGAATTTGATGTACTTTGTAATCGGAATACGTTGTTTTCAAAGCATCTTCAACTGAATTGAATTTTGCAGATTTTTTGCCTTTAGGGGATTGAGCCATAGCTATACCTCCGCCTATTACTAGCAGCCCTGCAACTAAGGCGACTTTCTTTTCAAATGGTGTCATAGCGGTTATAGTTGTTTAAGTTTGGATTGTAATTTCTTAATTAAGTTCGATATAAATTTTTTCTTTTCAGAATTGTCTTTAATACCGTTTTCGATAGCTGCAACAATCTTTGTAACATTAACAGAGATTTCACTAGCTTGTTTAGGCGTTACTTCATTACCTTCCTCAATAACTTCGTCAACTCGATTTTCAACAGATTCGGCAGCTTTCTCAACGGTATTAACCGCTTTTACTGAATCAGGTTTTGCATCGTATTTAGCCTTTGACTTAGCTTGTCCTTTAGCTTGTTCAATTCTCTGTTTTCTACCATATAAACAGTCTTTGAAATTTAGGATAAAATCAACGGCTTTTTTGAGTTCGTTGGATTTGAATATTGGATATTCTTTAAGTTCGCAACAAGTTATTTTCCAAACACCGTCTTTCAAATGTAATTCAGCGTCTTTATCGGTTTCTCCATTGTAAAGAACCATATAATTATTGCCATCTACTTTTTTGACAATACTATTATATTTGGTGTGCGCTATTCCTTTGTCATCAAAGTCAAATCCTTTTTCAAGTCCCGATTTTTCGCCTTGCTCTAATGCTTTTTTAACATCAATAACCGACTTTTTTGGTTTAGATTTGGGTTCTTTTTTAACCTTCTTATTAGGTTTAGTTTTAGGCTTTGTAGGCTTTGTAGGCTTTTCTATCTCTTTAGGCTCATCCTCTTTTGCCTCTTTACTATCAGCTAATTCCTTTTCAAACTTAGCAATTTGGCTTTTCTGCATATTAATAACAGACAAAGGCATATTCCTTTTTTCTAATGCAGCCAATGTTTTTTTGGCTCTCTCTATTTTTTCAACTATTTCACTCATAATATAATTTTTAAAAAAATGTTATTGTGTTAAACTTTCTAATGTCAATTCCATTACCTCTATAATATCTACCAATTCCTCTTTTTCAGCCTTACGTTTTGTTGTTTTCAAAGTTAATTGCAATACTTCCAATATAGCTTCAATTTCCTCAATTTCTTCGGCATTTGAAACTATTTTTTCAACTTCCTCAACCTCTATAATTTCCTCAATCTCTACTTTTGATACAGATTCTATCGGCTTAATATCATTCTTTGCAGCAACTCCGTAACCACTTGGAATATTAAACAAATGAGAAAGCGTTTCAAACTCTTTCACACGACCTTCGATATTTTTGTACCTTTCAGTTTTTCTACGAATACGGTCTTTTATCGCCTCGATACGCTCAGGAAGTTTATCTTTAATTTCAGCAATTTTCTCTTCTAACTTCATTGATTCTGAAATTAAACTATCTCTATAATCTGTTAATTGTTCTAATCCCATACCCAAAGAACGTAAATACTTATCTTGGTAATATGCTGCTGACTTCCATGACCATAAGAATTTAAACGCTAAAGAGTTCATTTTTCAGGATTGAAAAATGAGTAAAACCTTGCTATGTTTTCTGATGCCGTTTTAACATCTAAACTATCACTATCAGGAACATTATTAAATGCGGAACTCAATATTTTTGAGTGTCTTGTTTCCATATACTTATAATAAGTACCACCATATCTGAACTTTTCTTGTTCTTTTTTCAGCTTATCGGCAAGTTGTTCATCTGTAAATATAGAAAAGTCATTTTCAACTTTAAACATTTCGTTTGTTTCAGCGACAAACCCTTCGCCTTGTACTTTTGAAAGTTCAGATTTAATTTTTTTGCGTTCCTTTTCTTTGTCCTCGTCAGTTAAATCTTCGTTAAACTCAATTTCTGTAAATTGTTCTTTTAATTCTTTTATTTTAGCATCACGACCTTCAATTCTTACTGCTCTACGATACTCAACAATTGCAAGTTCTAATTGAGTTAAATTTTCTATTACAGGTTGTTTTGAATTTGAGTAACCTTCAAGTGTATCATTAGCTTTATTCATTTCTTCAACCTTAGCCATGATAATATCATTTTCACGTTTTACAACTGAAATATCACGGTCTTGTTCGATAACAGCAATTTTATCAGCCCTTGTCATTAAATCCGCCTTAATTTTGTTCGGGTCAAACTCTTTCAAATCCATATCGGACTTAATATTTTCTCTATCCCAAATTTCTTTGATACGACTTGTTTTGTCTTGTAGCTTTTGGAAGTAAACAACATCGGCACTATCAGCAAGTAAAACATAGTTAATAAATACATAAGCGTTTTTATTACCTTGTCTATGGCATCTACCTTCGATTTGAGTTGCATCTGTCGGATTCCAATCTACTGTAAGGTTAAACATACCGATAGTGTCTTTTTGCAAGTCGATACCTTCTTTAATAGTAGCCGAACCGATAATTACCTTTACTCTACCATCGTTAAAGTCCCTTTTAATAACTTCACGTTGTTTCTCTGTAATTTTAGAATAAATTAATTTAACCTCATCATTTCTAAATCCTACACCTATTTTATTGTCGGTTAAATATTCTGCCAATAATTCAATTAAAGAAAAACCAAAGCTGTTTTTGTTTGTACCCAAATTACAGTATATAATAATACCTTTCATTGGTTCATTGTTCTTTGCTTGGTAGTCTTTAATATGTTTGATACATTCCATTACATACTTAATCTTTGGACTTGTTTCAACCACTTCGGCTGCCGTTGGTACTCCTAAATTCGCCATTTTAAATAGGTATGGAGAAAGTGAAACGGTACGCATGAATGACAAACCTTTCATTATTCGCACAAATTCGGGTTCTTCATCGTCATCTATACTAACATTGCTAACTGCAACGCTTTCTTTGATTATTTGCCATGCCGAATAATATTCGTCATTAAACCAGACAAACATTTTTTTATCAGGTTGATTTTCAGAACTTTGTTTAATATAAACAAAGTCTTTAGTTCTGCCAAACCTTGTATTGTTTCTTTTAATCTCATTTTGCAATACAGGGTACGAAGCATCTTTAAGTAAATTATATTACCCTCTATTTTATCAATGTATTGGGTTCCTGAATTAGATTTTTTAACAATCAATTCATCTTCATCATTAGTGCCTTTTTCATCTTCTTCGCTTTCTGTATCTATTGTTATATCTACTGCAACATCTCCATCTTCAATAACTTCTGCATTCCCAAAATCAATACCTGCTTCGTTTTGGTCTTCGCCAAGCATATAATTTTCAATAGCCAAAAAGTATTTCATTTGTTGTTCGGTTGGCTTAACAATGGTTTCAATCATTGGTAATTCAACTTGCTGTGCAGATTCCTTACAAATTACACTTGTATCTTTTATTGGTAATGTAATTTTACAAGGTCGTAAAACATTAGATTCTTCGCCTGTTTTATAATCAATAACAGAATAAATAAGGTTACGCAAAGATTGTAAGTTTACAAACCCGACAACTTCTTCTTTTTTAACTGGTTGATTCTTTGCATTAACTACGAACCCATATTCGGTACGAATAAAGTAGTCAAAAAACTCTTTCAATCCTTTAAATCCGTAATCCTCAATAACTCTGTGGTTAGTTAAAGATAACATTGAATATATTTCGAGAGGGCTGTTTGTGAATGGGGTTGCTGTTAATAAACAAACATTTCTACCTTTATTTTTATTTTGTACGTAATGTGTTACGCAAAATGCTTTTAAGCCCAACGCACTTGCTTGTCCTGATTGTAATTTATACCGAGATTTGCTTTCATCTTCCGACTTTTCATTAGCAACTGATGTAAATATTTTTTTCATATTATGGGCTTCATCAATCACTATATAATCAAAGCCAAATTCATCAAAGTCAACCCTTGCATTTTCTTTGCTTTGACCAATAATTTTTTTAATCTTTTGTTGCCATGCACCATGTTTTTTCGGGTCTAAATCTCCTTTTTTATTAGTTAAGTCCTGACCTTGTGTAAGTATTTCAACAAGTTCGTTAAAAATCATTTGGCTAGTTTCTTCACTAAAACCAAAACGAGCGAATCCTTGATATGTACATATTGTAACCGTTTTTTCGGGGATTTCTTTAAGAACGCCAGTTGTAAATACTAAATATTCATAGTATTTTTTAGATAATTTTATCAATAGATTAATCAAATCGACTTTGGCATTAACCCATTTGAGTTGTTTATTCGGTTCTTTTGCATCCATAAACTCTGCAAACTTAGCAAGTGCTGTTCTATTGCCTGTTTTTTGGGATTCCTCCGATTCAAAAACCATTAGAGCAACTTCGTCATGTATTACTTCGTCAATATCTGATATTGCTTCTCTTATACTCTCTCCTAATATCGGGTCGTTTTTCTTAATCTTAGATAAATTAACCGTTTTAGTATTGCCTTTTTTATCAATATACTTATTAAGTATTTCGCCTAAGGCATTAATACTATTCATAAGTGATTCAAACCTTTTATTATCATCTTCTGAATACTCCCGAATAGAATTTTTAATTAAATCGGTATTTAGATTATACAGTTCGTTTACAGAACCTAAGTGAGAAATACCTCCGTAATAATTTTTTCCACCTTAGTTTCTTTATCATAAACTTTTGTATTTGTAGTTTCTGAAATCCATTTGTAATATGTAGCTTTTGGAACTACCAATAAAGGTCGTTTACAATCTCCATTATCAATAGCATTTGAAATAGCTATTAATGCACTCAAACTTTTGCCGACCCCTACGCCATACGCAATAAGCCCTGAACCGTTTATCTTCATAAATGCAACCGCATTTCTTTGAACATCTGAAAAAGCCAAATTGTGTCCATCTTTGAACTTTGCAGAGTGAGTGAATCCAACAGGAATTTTGTTAAGGTTAGGGTAAACGTATCGGTTAAACCTTTCGTTCCATTGCTTTTCAATAACAGCGAGTTCATTATCTAAAACCATTTCGGCTAAGAAAAACGAAAAGGCAGCATCTCCAGCCCCTTTAGCACGTTGGTATGCTTCCGAGTTTTTAGCATCAATAGCTTTTTTTTCATCTGTTTTAGCATCTTTTGGAGCATCGTACCAATTCTCGTTGTCGATATACTTTTCAATATCTAAGAATGTAACACCGTTATATTCGAGTGCTGAATAATAGTTACGCAACCAATAAGCAAAGCCTGTTACAAGTGATACAGATTCTTTAAATTCATAGCCATTTTTAAGGGCTGTGATTTTGTGGTTACGTGCATCTTTGGTATGGCAAAGTAAAACAGGACGATTTGAAACAACGGCATCATTAAACCTTTTCACTTTTGGCATAACCATTTCGAGTGCTTTCAGAATATCATTGTAGTATGTTTCGGAGTATTTCTCAATAATGCTATCTTTTAACAAATCAATGATTTTCTTTTTAGAAACAACATCGCCACTTAAAAATTCGGCATAATACTCAAATTTGTCATTAACAGGAATTAACAACGGAGTTTTAACTGTACGAGTGTAACCATCGCCCGAAGTTACAGGAAACTCAACTCTATGGTTAATAAAATCAGTATTTGAGTATTCGTTTTCGTCAAAGTATAAAGAATATTTAATTTCGGGGTGTACTGATAAGTAAGCCTCAATTTCGATACGTGTTAAGTCTTTATTATAAAGTTTTGTTGATTCTCTGAATGATATAATTTCATTCACGAAGTCGCCTTGCAAACCTTCTTTTTTCTTTGTCGCTTTAGGCGTAAGTATTTTTGATTCAATAGATTTTATTGATTCTTCAATCTTTGTTTCTATTGGCGTGTCGGACGAATTACCTGTTTGAATTGCTCCGTACTGTATTTGTTCGGGTATTGGAGCTTCAATCTTTTCAATTTCGGTTTCAATATTACCTTGTACTGAATCAACTAATTCGCCAAATTGGTTAGTTCGTGGCATTACTTTACCTAAAACCTTGCTTGGGTTTTGCTTAAAAAAGGCATCGCCTGTTAATAGGTCGTAGTCGCCTATTGAATCGGATATTTGTATTTTTGGTTCAAATATGTTGTCCATTGTGTCGGTGTTTGTTTCTTGTTTTAAATTTAAATTAGCTATTTTTACTAATTGATTTGAATTGTATTTTACCCCAATTGATTCTCCATCTTGTTTTTCAAGCAAATACAATCCATTTTTTACACTCCTTATTTTATAATACTTATCTAAAGCCCCATTTTTCTTATAAGTGTCGAGTTTAATTCCTACCCAATCTCCTATGTTTAATTCGCCTTCCATCTTTTGCTTTTTTTGTTCAGTTTGTTGTAATTCGGGATATTCAGCCAAAACCTCGCTCGGAACTAGTTTTTTGTCAGATATAGCCTTTTTAATATAGTACTCATGTATAAATTTACGAGCTTGTTCAGTTGTTAAATTATGATTAGTATTGTATTTTAGTATTTCGTGGTTTTTTTGACTTGTTAAAGCACCTGTCCCCATAAGACTTTCCTTAAATTCTTGATACGTCATTTCAAAAGGCTCTTTTTTTTGTGCCTTTTGAACGTAGTTAGGTATAAACGGCTCAATAATCTCAAAGTCATTATCAATGCTACCGTCCAAAATAGTCATTATATCATCGTTAAATTGTTGTAAAGGTTCTTTTAAATCATCAGCCGAAAACCAGTAAGTAACAACTTCTTGTGGGCTTTGACTATCTGCAATAACATTACGTAATATTCGAGAATAATGCTCAAAATATTTCAAATCAGTTTTTATTTTAGCATCGAGGATTTTACGAGCCAACTGTTTTAGTTTACCCTCTACCAAATACTTTTCAGAACTTGGCAAATTATTAAAGTAACCGTGTATAGCCTCATGTACCAAAGTAATTTTAAAGCTATCAAATACCCCAACACCTAATTCTTTGCCTCGTTCCTGCAATGCTAATGAAGTTTGACTATCTAACCTTGTATAAAGTTCATTTCGAGAAGGTACAAAAAAGCCTAAAGCGTGTTTGGTAAGTGTTTTAAGTTCTTCTAAGTCGGATTTTAAATAGCTAATTTTAATCTTTACTTTATCTTTTAAAAAGTCAAATAACTTAGCAGTTCTAGGGTTGTATGCACCAATAGTATGAGCAAGGTCGACAATATTTTTAGGGTTATTTTCAATAACCACATTAAAAACTTGGTCTATTTCGCTTGTTTTACTGTGCTGCATTTTATTAAATCTCCTCGATGGCGATGTAAGTTTCTTCATGCCTTTATATCCAAAATTAGCATTGCTCATTTTATTCAGAGATGTTAAAAAGTTCGCTTTCAATCATTGTTATTACTGCATCAATATCAGGATTAACCATGTGAACCATACGTTCAACAATCGCATTTTTCAAACGGTATTTTTCGCTTGGAACTTGGCAATAAGCCCATACCATAGGAAATTCGTCTTTTGTAATCTTGTCGGTCAAGTACCTATCTACAAGGTATTCGAGTTTATTTATTGCTTCCATGATGTTATTTTTTTACTTGTTTAAATTTAAAACTATCCATTTTTGGTTTAAATTTGCCAATTTGTATTTCGTGAGTTAATAAATCTTTTGCATTTGATTTAGCAAAATATTCAAGTTTTGTTAAACTCACTTTGTCTGTTTTTAACTCAAATTCTACCGTAATCGAACCTTTAATTTTAATTTCTTTTGCTTCCATGATGTTATTTTTTACGTAATACAATTATATCTGTCCCAATTGCTGTATGGTCAAACGCATTTTCGGGCAACCTATAAGCATCAATCAATTCAGCTTTTTTTGATAATAATTCCTTAAAGCCATTGTATTTATTGTTATTCTGCAAAAATGCCGAAGGAATAATAAATATTAATAAACCGCCTTGAACAAGACTGTCAATACCTCTCATTATAAAGTAATGGTCGAATTGAGTTGCAAGGGTGTGTTTTTGTTCCTGAACACTATACGGACTGTCGTACTTCCCATAAGGAGGATTCCCGATAACTAAGTTATACTTGTTCCTTACTATATTTCCTAGCGATTCACTACCCATGAAAAATTCTGTTTCAAAACTTTTTAAGTTTACGTTTGCTCGTGGGTACAATACTTTTGCAATGGTATAACTTGTTCTATCAACTTCAAATGCAGTAACCGAACAACCGTTTGGAACGAGTTTAATGAAGCGACCTACACCGCAGCTTGGCTCTAACACTTTATCGCCTTGCTTACCTTCAAAACCATGCTTATAAGCTAATCCCCACATTTTATTTACAACCAATTCAGGGGTGTAAAACTCAAACAAAAAGCCTTGAAAGTTCTTTATTTTACCTTCTCTTATTTCGGTTGCATATTCGTTTTTAAGTCCACCATGCCCTGAATATTGACTAAGCATAGTTAGTTCGGCTTCGGAATATTTGCTTCGGTCTGCACCGTTCTTTTCAATCAATTCTCGTACTTGTCTGTTAAGTTCGTATTGTTGCTGTTTATTTAGTTTCATTACTTTAGTATTTTTAGCTTCTTGTTTTGGCTCTTCTTTAGACTTTTTGCGATTTTCAACTATCTTTTCATATTCTCGCCTAAGTCTATCAAAATTTTCTTTTGAGGTTAGCTTTAACTGCATTTCATACTTTTCGTTTGTCCTTTCCGAATCAAAAACTAATCCATCTTCAGTAGGCACATAAGCATCTACTCTATACGCAAATTCAGTTTCTAAATCAACAACTTTTTTGATTAATCCATAAGCGTTTCTTTCGGGCTTCTCGCCTACTTTATAAGTAACATACTCTCCTACGGAAAACTTACCTATTCTTTTGCCTGATATTGAAGAAATATATTCCTTTTCGCTTGGAACTAAATACGATTCAAGTTCAAAAATTTCCGAAGGATATACATAAATAACTTCTTTTACTCTGTCATTAGAACAGCACGAAGTTTTTATTTTGCCATTGAATTTTATAATGCCTTTGGTTATATCCTCTCTTAACTCTACTTTTGAACCTGCCTTTGCGTGTCCTTTGTTTATTTTTAATGTCAGAAAATATCCTGAATTATAAACAATTTCATCGTCCTCATTAGTTTCGTCAAGCATAACTTTAACAATAGATTTCATTTTTAACAAACTCAAATTAGCTTGTTCGGTATTTCCTGCATTTAAAGAGCCTATTGCACTCCAAAGAGGTTTAGATATTTCATGGTAGTTGTTATCTTCCATACTATTGTGTAGCTTTTCTAAATTATCTACGCCCCATGATATGTCGCTTTTTAATGCTGCTTGTAACATTCCATCTACATCAAAATCGTGGCTGTACATATCGCCTAATTGGTATTTTGTATCAAGTTTTATCATTGTGTTTTTATCTCTATTCAATTCTTTGTTGCTAATAATAGTCGGAGGTGTCATTGTACTGTCGTAGACTAATTCATTTTGATTAAAAATATATATCTGAATTTTAGGGTTATCCTTTAATGCTTGTTTAAAAACATTTTCGTCAAACCTTTTAAATAAACCATTATCAATTGCTTCTATTGTTTTCAATCCCAAAATAGGACTTGGTTTTATAATATTCTTTTTGATTAAGTTTTTATTTGAAGCTTTTAGTATGTTCTCATTGTGGTTTTTATTTTCATTGAAAATAATTATTAATGCTTCGTTATCTGCATTCCAATAAAACCCATTCAATATTCGAGGTTCGGATTCAATTATTTGATTTGCTTTTTCGTATATTTTGTAATCGGCATCCTTCTGTGCCATATCATTATTCTTAAATGAATTATCAAACACTTTTTGCAATAAATCGCCATCTAATTTGAAATTATGCTCATATCTCTTTACGTTGTCGCCTTGATTACTTTTTTTCTTAATAGTTTCTATTTTGTCGTGTAAAAATCGTTCCTTCAATTCATTTGGCAGTATTTCAACGCCTTTAGGATTTGTTAGAGGATTTTTATTAGATAAAAATTTAGAAGTAGTTTTAATTATAGTGTCTAAATGCTTTTCATCAATAGTTGTATTTTTGTTGAATATTTTTCGTTGTAAATATTCCAAACAATTTTCCCAATTTATCAAAATTCTTCCTTCCTTATCGTCTTTATCGTTTTCGGGTTCAATTTTCTCAATTTCAGCGTTTAATTTAATATTTCTTAAATTTATTATCGCCTCTAGTTCCGATGTATCTTTTTTGTAAATATCATACATAAAATCTAAATTAATGTTTGATGTAGATTTTTTTCTAACAGATTGATACGATATTCCTTCTTTTGTTTTCCAAAATACATGACCATACAATGCTCCTATTGTTTTTGGAGCTAGTTTAATATTAAAACAAGCAGCCAATTCAATGATAGCCTCGCCTGTAACGTCCTTTCCATTCTTAAAGTTTTCAAATGCTTTTACTATTGAGTTATTAAAATTAATAGATTCCTCAATCTCTTTATTTTTATTTTCAATAATTTTATTTTGTTCGTCTTTTTGTCTTTTTTCAATAAACTGCTGTCTTTTTTTCAATAGACGTTCAGTGTCAAGCCCTAATTCTTTTGCCATTTCTAATTCCAAAACTGAAACGTGCCTTATTTCATCGTCATTTATGCCTTTTAATCTATTTAAAATAAAAACTATTTGCTCGGATGCCCTTTCTGAATAATCGGATATATTATGTATTTCCGTATTGCTAATTTCTTGATAGTCCGTGAATACGCTTTTATTAGCGTGTCTTATCTCTATTATTATTAAATATAATTTAATATTGTTTATCTCATCAAAACGTGTTGGTTCAACTGAAATATACACTTTATCGTATTTTTCAATAGGCTTAACATTCAAACTTTTATTCGTCAATGTGTTTCCGTCCGACTTGTATGTTAATATCTTTATTGTTTTGCTTTCTAATTCTTTAATATCGTGGTTCGGATTAAATGGAACTATATCCTTTTTAATTATTCCTCCATCGTTAAACGATTCAAAATCTTCCTCTCTGTTTTCAATTATAGCTTGATACGTTTCATTATCAATAGCACTAGATATTTCGTCAACTATTTCTTTAGCAACATAACGTAAATCGCTTTCGCTCATATTGTCGTCTAATAGATATTTCTCTATTAAATATGATTTATCAAACTCCTCTTCGCTATATTTATTTTCGTCATTGTCAAACTTGCCTCTAGTTTTATTATTAGAAGTAACAACAAAACTCAATACTTTGTCGGCTAAATTTCTTTCGCTTCCTGTATGGTTAGATATTCTCACGCATAAAATCGCATATTCGGGATTTTTGCTTTTTGCTATTCTGTAATTATTCTCAAAGGTAGAAACATCTCCGCTTTCAGAAACTCTCTCTGATGTTGAGTTATTTGTTTCTATTGTAAATAATTTTGTGTCCGAACTTACCAATTTACTATCTTTATCCATTACTAAATAGCAATAGAAAGATTTACTTAAAAACCCTGCCGATTCAGAATAATGAATAAATTTTTTATACTTATTGAAAAACTCTGTTTCTACGTTTATTCTTATTTCTGAAATATTATTGTCAATAACTTCGTCTGCATTATAATAATCAAATGACTTAGTATCTACCTCTTTTGGGTAATCGTCCTCTTTTATTAAACTGTAAATATCTTTATCTTCATAATATGATTCTATCGGATAATCTTCTATTGGGTAATCTTCGCCTCCAACGTGTTTATATTGATTTGTCTTTTCCCAAACAATAATTGAAACATTCTCCCCTTTATATCTAGGCTCAAATCCATCGGGCAAACTATAATAGTCAATGTCGGGTTGGTTAGGCGTATCTCTCTCTAACAACTCTGTATCTTTATCGTTTGACACAGTTACAGAATATAATTTAAAATCAATCAATTTACTATCAACAATTCCACCATTATCAAACTTTACACCTCCGCCCTTAACGTTAAGATGCGATAATATTTCTTTAGCGGTCATTTTTTACCGTTAAAATCATGCAATTCGGAGTTTTCAACAGCTTCTTTTTTAATAATAGCTTCGCCACCCTCAACTTCAATAGGTTTATTTGAGCCTTTTATTATACCTTTAATACCTCCGTTTTCGTGAGAATCGCCTTGTATTATTCCGTTTGCCATTATGTAAACTTTTTTTAGTTTGTTTTGTTTTTATTTGTTTTTTTGTTTTAAATTAGTACCACTAAAAGTTTAATTTCAATGTCGGGCGGAGAGATTTCTTTATAAGAAAATTACCGCAGATACCATTGAAATTAAACTTTTTGTATTACTGTTATGTATCTTAATAAGAATTTATAGGCAAAATCTTTTGCCTCTTTTTTAATTCAGAAATTTTCATCATATTTATATGTAGTTTTCAAAATCCAAAAATACAATAATAAAATAATATACAAAGTATTGCTTTGCATAAAATTAACATTATATTTGCTACGCAATAATGTTAATAATAGCTATATGGATAAATCTTACGGAAATGACCAATTGAAAGTTTTATTTGAAAGAATAAAGTTTGAGGATATTCTGAAAAATAATAGTCCGATGTTGCAAGTATTTGAAAAAACACCCGAACTTAGTTATATCCAATACGCTGATTTACAAATAAAACCTATAAAGCACGGCTATTCAGTTAAAAACTCATCTGATACATTATATTTAGAACTCGAATCATTCAAAGAATTAATCATTATATTAAAAGTTCATGGAAGGGAAAGATAAACTTTCAATATTTATAGTCATTCATAATCAAGAATCTTTAGATAGATTTATTGAGTTAAATGGCAATCCTATAATATTTACGAATGTTAGCTACATTCATGTTGGGGATGCCTTTCTAAGCGATTGTTACGGTTTAAATATTATAACCGCTAGAGAATATCCATACAATATCGAGAAATACAAAACATTGTTGACTTATACCGCATGGTATCTATTATCTGAAAACAACCTTGTTAAAACGCCTTACGTTGGCATATTTGAATACGATGTACAATTAGATTTAGATATATTCAAATTGCACTCAAATATGAACGAATGCACATTGATAGGATTTGAGCCACGCCCAACAGATGAGGATTTATATCTAAAGGCAATACCCGATTTTGTTGAGCTATTAGATGTTGAAGAATTGGATAAAGCTATGTCAGCTACGGTATGGAGCGCAACTACTAATGTGATTATATCTGTGGGCTTTTTAAATCTTTTTGTAAACTGGTTTTACACTTTTATTCCCGAAATATTAGAGTTCAAAAATCATCCGCATTTTCACGAAAGAGCGATTAATGTTTGTGCAGCAAACTTAGGGGATGCCGAAACATCGGAAAGAACTATAAAGTATAAGTTTTTCCCTCGCACATTAAGTCATAAACAGTTAAATTCACATAAAATAAATTTGTAATTATGGATTGCAAGAAAATTGCTTTTTCTCTTGTTGCTGATGTGTATTGCTCTGTACCTAATATATCTTTATTTTACGCAAAAATAGCAGCAATAGTGTGTCTATTGGTTGCGAAAGATTGTTTCAATATTGATTGTGATTTAATACAGAACATTGAATTAGAAATTGAAAAAGTAAAAATAAGCGAGATAAATAATTATTATAAAAAAGGCAATAAAATTTTTGAATTATGGGTAAAATAAACATTCAGGCAAGTTCTTAGCGATTTTGAAATAAAATCCT
>JAAUTG010000398.1 GCA_012031785.1 Saprospiraceae bacterium
AAGCAACGACACAAAATGTATGTGTATTTACCTACTCACATTTGGCTTTGCTTCTTTCATATTCAGACGTTGAAGGACAAGCAAAAGCTCAAGAACTTTTGAAGAAAATATTTGAAACAATCCAAGCACTCAATCCTTCTAAAAATGCAACTGATTATTGGTTAGCAATCAACAAATTAATGCTCTCTTTTTCAAAGAAAATTCAACCACTTTGGGACATAGAAAAAGGGGTAGCAACTGAAAGTATTGCGGTTTCAAAAGATGAAGCATTGACTTTTTTAGCACAGGAAAGGGAAAAAATTATGCGAATGAGCCATGAAGAAGCATTGAAAGAACTGATAAAAGTTCACAAAATTGAAAGTAGAATTGAAACAATAAATGCTATTGCTGACAACGGATTATTCACACTAAAATAAAGAAAATGAAAATAGATAATTATATAAACCAAATCATTGAAGGCAACTGTGTTGATGTAATGAGAAAATTTGATGATGAAGTTATTGATTTAACGGTTACTTCACCTCCTTACGACAATTTAAGGAATTACAAAGGATTTGAATTTCCATTTGAAGATATTGCCAAAGAGCTATTCAGAGTCACAAAACAAGGTGGTGTAGTTGTTTGGGTAGTAAACGATGCGACAATTGAAGGTAGTGAAACAGGAACAAGTTTCCAACAGGCTTTATATTTTAAAGAAATTGGTTTTAATCTTCACGACACAATGATTTTTCGCAAGACAAATCCAATTCCTCAAATTTATCGCAAGCGTTACAATAATGAATTTGAATTTATGTTCGTTTTTAGCAAAGGAACTGTAAAAACACATAATCCACTGATGGTGGACTGTTTGCACGCAGGTTTAGAACTTAACGGAACGACTTATAAAAACTTCTCAAAAAACGAACAGACCAGAGAGAAAATGGCAAAGCCAGTTAAAGAAAAAAAAATAAAAGGTAATATTTGGGAATACATAGTTGGCAAAAAACAAGAAGACCAAGAAGCCAAAGGACATCCTGCACCATTCCCTTGTGAACTTGTTAGAGACCATATAAAATCGTGGACAAATCAAGGCGATTTAGTATTTGACCCAATGAGTGGTAGCGGAACAGTTGCAAGAGTTGCCGTTGAAATGGGCAGACAATATATTGGCGTTGATGTAAGCCACGAATATTGTGAAATTGCAAGAAAACGAGTGAAATTAGTTGAAAATACACCGACATTATTTGTTTTAGAAGAACCTCAAACCGAATATAACACAGCAACCGAAGAAGCACAGCCAATAATAGGGCTTTGCAAATGGCGGGTTAAGTGCGTAATTGAACGGTCGTAATTCTATTGAAGTTTATTGCATGCTAAAAATCTCGTTATCAACGAAGAACCATGTAGTTCCAGCTTCTGATGTTTACTCCAAAAGATTCAAACACTCAAACAAATCCTCATCATCCTGACCTTGGTTCGTCTAAAGACCACCAAATCGCTCGTGAGCAGCTTTTTCTAACATTTCTCGATGATTAGGATGTGAAATATTGATAAGTGCTGCTGCGCGTTGGCGCAAATTTTTACCAAATAAATAAGCCACCCCATACTCTGTAACGACATAATGAACATGAGCTCTTGTGGTAACCACACCAGCACCTTGTTTGAGAAAAGGGGTAATCTTGGAAATTCCTTTACTGGTGGTGGATGGAAGAGCAATAATGGGCTTACCGCCAGGCGACAATGCAGCACCACGCAAAAAGTCCATTTGTCCGCCAACTCCAGAATATTGTATGGTACCGATAGAATCGGCACAAACCTGTCCAGTCAAATCAATTTCTATAGCACTATTAATGGCTACTACTTTGGGGTTGCGCTTAATCACTGCCGGGTCGTTCACGTAGCTAATATCCAATAAAACGACTTCTGGATTATCGTCCACAAAATCGTACAAAGCCCTCGAACCAATTACGAAACCAGCAACTAATTTACCACGATTTAAAGTTTTTAGCGTGTTGTTAATCACTCCTTTTTCCACTAAAGGCAAAACTCCATTAGAAAACATTTCTGTATGAACACCTAAATTTTTATGATTACTCAAACAGGACAGTACCGCATTAGGAATCTCCCCAATTCCCATTTGTAAGGTTGCGCCATCTTCAATTAAATCCGCACAGTATTGTCCAATCGTTTTATTCACTTCAGAGCTGTTGTTGTAGTTTGCTTCTGGCAGCGGCTCGTTTACTTCTACCAAACTATGAATCTTACTAATGTGAATTAGCCCATCTCCATGGGTACGAGGCATTTGTGCATTTACTTGTGCAATAATATATTTCGCCTCTTGTACTGCTGCTTTTGCCACATCTACCGAGACACCCAAAGAACAATAACCATGCTTATCGGGTGTGGAAACATGAATTAAAGCCACATCCAGTTTAAAATCAGGCGCGCGAAATAAAGATGGAATTTCGCTTAAAAAGATAGGAATATAATCGCCGTGACCAGCATTTACAGCACTTCTCACACTCTCTGATACAAACAAAGAGTTAATAAAAAAACTACCATCAAACGCTTTTTGCGTGTAAGCCACCTCCCCTAGCGTAGAAACACTCACCAGTTCCACATTTCGCAATTCATGCGCACGTTTTGCTAAAGCTCGTGCAAGGTGTAAGGGTGTAGCTGCACTTCCGTGAACAAATACCCTTGGTTGGATTGAATTATCTTTACAGCCTCATCAGCGCTTTTGTATAGAATTTGCTTAGCCATTTGTAAATATTCCGATTATTTTAGGTCTAGTAAAACTACTAAAATCCTCTACTAAGAATAACTTTAGTCTTTAGTTAGTTCTATTGCCGCTTCACTTTATTATGTTGTAAGGTCAGTATTTATTGATATAAATTTAAAAATAGGATAGAGTATTCCTCCTCAATATGAACTTAGCAAATCTCCTGATTACAAACAACCTGCTCTCCTGCGCTAACTTAGACGAGAAGCAAGCGAGACATTTATAGCATAAACCTTTTAAAATCAGCAATTTGTGCTATTAAAATACAACTATTGTAAAGCCATGTTCCTCTTTATGTATCAAATCTGCCTTCAAATTAAGCCAATGCCTTTACGATTTGTTGTTTTTTAGCCATTTGATGAGTATATTTGTCTTTTGCTTATTGTAACAGCTAATGGAGACTGAAAAACAACTAAAATTTAATTCCATGAGATGGATGTATTTTCTATATTTTACAGTGAGTTCGATATGGTTGGCTTGTGGGAATGACAATCGCACGGATGGCACAGAGCCTTTGCCAGATAACCCGACAGAAGTAGTGCGATTGTATCAAAATATTTGGATAAAAACGACTTCAAAGCTGCGGAAAGGCTTTGTACAGAGGCAGAACGAGTGCGGCTAGTAGAGATTGCTGAAATTATTGGAGAGGAGCCTTCTGATTCTACCTTGTTTAATACCGTTTTTTTAGAACTTAACTGTGTCGAACAGCAAGATAGTGCAATTTGTGCTTGTTTGATAGAAGATTTTGAAGAAAAATATAGAGATACACTTCGCCTAGTAAGGTTGAAAGGGCAGTGGCTAATAGACGTTCGCGAAGATCGTTTTTTAATTGAAAACGATGAGTTTTTGAGGATTTTGAGCAGGAATCAGAAGAAAAATGAAAATCGGACTCTTTTTTGGCTCTTTCAATCCTATTCACATTGGGCATCTTATTATCGCCAATTTTATGGCAAACCAAACGGATTTAGATAAGGTTGTTGGTAGTTA
>JAAUTG010000086.1 GCA_012031785.1 Saprospiraceae bacterium
AGCGATTAGAATACCAACCTTGCACATAAAATAAACGTGATAATATGCACAAATATACCGATACATCATAATACGCTATGGTTTATTGCTGTTGTTGTGGTGCGTTGTTTTTATTATGTTTTCATTTATTAATCTTTTAAATATCAAATCAATGAACAAATCTATTTTCCAAAATCAAGAGTTTAATACCGACTTAGAATCAATAAATGCGAAAATCAAGGCTTTTATTGATAAATACAATTCCTACATAGTAGGAGTGAAATCAATTCGTATTTATAGCAATTGGCTTTTTGATTTTTATTACGATAAATCAATAAGTCCAAATTGCGATTATGATTTTAATCCAATATTAGTCGACCACAAAAACAAAGAATTATCATATGAAATCCAAGAATTTAGCTATACTCAACAAAGATTTTCAAAAAAATGGAATCAATATATTTGTGGAGTAAGTCATAAATTAATTAATGGACAACATTCTGTATCATTTGTATTTTAGTGAAGCTCTTTACGAAAAGTAAATGTATTTACAATAAATGTTAATGGCGAATGAAGTTCTTTTGTTGTTGCGTTTTCTTGTGTATAATTACAAATTAAATCATAATCATCATTATTATTATCCATTAATGTAAACGACAAAACTCTAATTCTATCATTGAGCCTTCTTTTTAATTAAGTTTGATGTTTAACGCTTAAATCTTCGCATTTTTGTTTTGTCATTTGTAGATATTTAAAATTATTAATTTTTATGAATCAAAATCTATGTGTAAACTATTCAACAGCAGCTAATCTTCGAGTTTATAATGCACCACAACGGCTACCGCTATATTTTAGTTGCGGAATTTAAAACACAAACTTATCAAGATACAATGAATTATGAGTAATGAACTGAACAACGAAAACGCACTACCACCGCAATTAAATATAGCGGATGTTAGGGTTATTACTTTTATTATCTGTGCTGCGATTTGGTACAATGATGGAAAGGAACGCCATAATTTGCCTAGAAATATTAAAACTGGAATTGTTGTTGGAGGGTGGCGACATGGGAACTGTATAACAATGTTACGTGAGATGTTTCCTGAGCGTGATTACATTATCAACAACAAAGATGGAAAAACAACAATACAAGGGTTTTTAACAAACAAAGGAATGTTTGTAGACAGAGAGGAAGCTGGTAAAATCGCATTTGAAGCGAGGCAAATTTCAGCACCAAACGACTACTTATTTTCGGAAGATTTGTATTAACCCTAACGGTTTGTGTATGAAACGTGGTGGGATAGAAACCACATAACTATCAAAATACTAATAACTTAATAGAATGAATAAACCTTTAAATAACGCAGAACCCCCACCATGTTTTATACACGGTGTTAGCGGTAGTGCTATGTATCTTGGTGATTGTTTAGAAATTTTACCTAAATACATTGAAGATAAAAGTATTGACCTAATATTGTGTGATTTACCTTACGGTACGACAAATTGTAGTTGGGATTCTGTTATTAACTTACAAAAACTTTGGGTTGAGTATGAACGAGTGATTAAAGATAATGGTGCAATAGTATTAACAGCACAAACACCATTTGATAAAGTGCTTGCTTGTTCAAATTTAAAGCTATTGCGATACGAATGGATTTGGGAAAAAACACAAGCAACTGGACATTTAAACGCAAAAAAAATGCCAATGAAAGCACACGAAAATGTATTAGTATTTTACAAGAACTTACCCACATATAACCCGATAATGACTGAAGGACATATTAGAAAAGTTTCAAAAGCAAAAAATAGAGCTGCTTGTATTGAACGGAGAAACGATACCGACAATATTTATAATAATGAATATGCTGATAAAGTTAATGACTACGACAGTACAATAAGATACCCAAGGAGTGTAATACAATTTAAAACCGATAAACAAACAAGTAATTTACATAAAACACAGAAACCATTGGATTTGATGAAATATTTTATTTCGACATATACAAACGAAGGGATGATAGTTTTAGACAACACTATGGGAAGTGGAACAACTTGTTTGGCTGCAAAAGAACTGAACCGAAAATTTATTGGAATAGAGAAAGAACCTAAATATTATGAAATTGCTTATCAGCGGTGC
Source organism: Saprospiraceae bacterium (assembly GCA_012031785.1). GTDB lineage: Bacteria > Bacteroidota > Bacteroidia > Chitinophagales > Saprospiraceae > JAAUTG01. The sequence continues at coordinate 2,117 of JAAUTG010000086.1, forward strand.
GGGTTTTAGTATTACCGCTAACTACTTACAATACTCAACTATTGCGTATATCTTTTTTTTAAATAATTAAATATCAGTAAAATATAAATCTATTTAACATAATAATAACCATTTAAAATTAAAAACCATGAATAAATTTAAAGTATTATTTATGCAGGAAAATTTGTCGATAGACGAATTACCTAATCGTGTGAAAAATAAAATAGCTAAATACGAAGCTATTGAAAATAGCAAAGGCGTTGGATATATAAATCCTAAAACTGGGCAACTGCACCAAAAATGGATTGAACAACTAGAAGAGTTGAACGAAGATATATGCGATTTAACTTATTCATATTTGGCTGAAAAGGAAAATATCGTAATTGAACCAATTGAACCAATTGAACCAATTGAACCAACAGAGCAAATAGAAGAGCGTAAACGACATACTGTTGGGTGTTTCAGAAGATAATTTATAAAACAAAAAAACATCTCAAAGGTGCGATAACTATGAAAAGTATCGCACCTTTTTTGTTAAATTAATTGATTTGCATTTCTAACAATATTTACTTTTCAAATAATTATTTAAAAATAATATAATCATTACTAAGTAGTTATACTATTTTATATTATTCTATATTATATATTTGTCATGTTTATTATTTAATCAATAAAAGGATATGGCAAAAAAGCAAACTATAAATATCGAAACATTAAATGAAATTGCATTGAGCGTCAATAAAATAGGCATAAAGAAGACGCACGAACTACTAAATACCGCCCAAAAAGACCCTATAAATACCGTTGTTAGGTTGCTAATTTCCGACACTTGCAAACAATATTGCATGAGCAAAGAGTTATTATTCAAATTTTACTCAAACGGAATCAGACTATCGGCTTTATCTACAATAATATACTTACTAGCAAAACATCTGAAATTGCAAAGTAGCCAAATATTTAGCTACATACCCGAATTGAAAGTTAATAGGTCAAGATTATCGCAATACATAACCTATATGCTTAATTTATCTGAAAAAATTAAGTGCGAAAAAGAAGTATTGAATCACTTAGCAATTATTGAAGAAAAAATGCTAATTAATATTGAAAACTCGAAAAAATAATATACAAAAACTCGAAAATTATGGCAAGGAAAAAAGAAACTGTTGCAGAAAAAACGCCTAAGACTAGGATTAGATAAATCAGACAACAGTACACAAACAAAAGAGGTTGAGATTACAGATGAAGTATCATCGGACAATAACGACAACGGTTCGGATGCTGAAATTGAAAATGAAGGGTATAATTCTAACCCATTACTTCAACCTTTAGTAGAACGAGATTATGCTAAATCAAATGTAAGAATCATTGGAGGAGATGCTCCATTTAGTGTCGATGAACCACTTTTCAAACGTCCTGTAATTGATTTACGAGATAATGGCGATGCCGAATCTAACGAATCAAGCAATAAATCAAATAGTAACAACAATTCTCACAGGGAATCGCAACCACAACAACCTCAACAAGAACGTGGGCAAGTTACAAACCCTGACTTTAAAGAAATGTCCCCGAAAGCGCAAAAGGAATCGGCTAGAGCATTGGCAAAAACAATTGTTGGTGCTTATGCCAATATGAACAACATCATTCGCGACCATCTTGTAAAAACAGATATAAATAAACTTCAAACACAAGCGTTGCAAGGTAAGTTTGATATGGATGTTTTGACAGTTGAGTTGCCTATGTCGGAAACTGAAACAATACAAGTTGGAGAGGTAATTCAACAAACCAATTCAGGCGCAGACGAAGTATTCACGTGTTCCGATGAGTTTAATGAAGAAACAGAAGAACTGTGGGTTGAGATACTCAAAGAACGTGGTATCGGAATGACACCTATTCAACGCCTAACATATTTGTACGTTGAGGATATTGGTAAAAAAGGACTTGCAGCTTGGGGTATTTGGAAAACTAACAAAGAAATTCTTGCAACCGCAGAGGGTATATTGAAGCAACTGAAATCATCAAGTCAACCAATAGCTACTGAATATAATGCACCTTCAAGCCATGTGAGCGAACCTAAAGTTGAAATTGTAGAAGACGAAACAGACGAAGTTGTAGAAGTAGTAAGCAAACCTAAAAGAAGAGCTGCAAAAAGAAAACCAAAAAGACAAGCCGTGAAAAAAGAACTTAGAGAGGTCGGAGAAGCTAATACAAAAACTGAATAACATGAGTATAGGAGGAAAGCGAGAAGCCTGGCTCGTAACTGCTTGTGGCAGAAAGGGTTCAGGCAAGAGTTACGAAACAACAAAGGAAATTGAAGACTATGTAAGGACTTTAAATAGAAAGTTTTTAATACTTGATTTAAACAATGAATTTGGTCAATATAGACCTATTTTATGCGATGAAAGGAATATAAAACTTTTTGTTGCTCAAAAGAGTGTCGAAGTTCGCAGAATTGCGCCCTTTAAAAAGGGAGGCATAAAAACTTTAGATGAGCTAAAAAATGATATGGATGTATTATTGGCTCATTATAGAGATGGGGGGTTATTGATAGAAGACCCTGCATTAATATTAGGAGATAGTCTTGATAAAGAATTTGTAGGGGCTGTTTGTACTCTAAGGCATAAAAGTGTTGATATTATTTTGCATTTTCAAAGTTTATCTAAAACTGGGCATCCTAAGTTAGTTGCGAATACAAATATATTGCGATACCATCGTGTCGAAGATACTGTCGAGCGTTCTAAGGATAAGTTCGTAGGTAAAATTGAGATTCTTAAAATTGCCGAAGCAATTAGTCGAAATAAAGTAGAATTTGGGTTAGATTTACAAAGGGATTATGAAAAGAAAAATCCCGATTATCGAATAAATCCAAAAAAGCAAAAAGAATACGAAGATATTTATAATAAATATTGCCGTGTTTTTATTTGGATAAATTACGATAATCAAAGGCTTAGCGGAAGGTTTAATGCACAAGATATGCGAGATGGCATTTTTAGATATATGTCAGAAAATAGAAGTACGACAATTAATTTTGAAAAAGAAAAAATAGACCGTACTGGAACTAAAATATACAAAACGAGGGCGAAGCTATAAAAGCTCTCGAAGATAGGCTTTTTAGGGTATATTATGGAAATTTAAAATAGAGAGCTGCTAATCTATAACATTTAGGTTGGCAAACTCTCCAAAATATGTAATAGCTTGTTCATTATACGCAATTGCAGCCTCTATTTCTGTGCTAAATCTTTTCATAAAAACAGCTTTTCCATTAAAATCGAGGCTAGTCCTCCATTTATTTCGCTCTTTATCGTAAATTACGCCTTTATATTTCGATGAAGTCCCTTTATTTTTAGGTTTATTTATTTCATTTTGTCCACGAGTGCATATTCTTAAATTACTTTTGCAATTATTTAATCTATTTCTATCTTTATGGTCTATTTCGAAAGGGTCTTTTTTAAAATCTCCAAGTTTCATAATTTCACGGTGCATTTTAATTTTACCTCTATAAACTCCGTCCCAAGTAGTCCGAGTTGCATAACCTCTTTTAGTATAATGCCATTTCCATTGATTCAGCCACTCAAAATCATCATCATCGACTAGTGCTACTTTGCCTTGTGTCAATTCAATCTCTCTCATAAAGAATAATTTTTACACAAATATAGTATTATTTCTCGATTTTTTTTTACTTTTATATCGAAATGAATATAACTTAATGCCCAAAAATGAATAAACTACTTGAATTATACATCGAGAAACAAAAGGTGTTAATTACGCTTCAAGAAACTGAAAAGGATGATTTGAAAATTGTGGATAATGCTATTGAATTGTTTTACTTAACCGACACTATTGAGAATATGAAATCTGAATCGACAACTAAGGATAAGAAGTTTATATCCAAAGAAGATGCTATTAAAGCTATTGACGCAAAGACTAAGAAGTACAACAAAATAATAGGGCTTTTAGAGTTCAAAGTAAAACTTTTGGAATCTAAAAAAGCCCTATGTAAAGATGAATTAGAGAAGGTAAACTATGCTTTAGATATTTACGATATTGAAAATGAAATCGAAGGTAAAAAAAGCTTCGTTGCAGCATGGGTTAAGAGAAAAAGAGATAATGCCGTAATTTTTTTACTTAAAAATCGTTAGCTTAACTTCTATTCTAGCATTATCTATTTCAACACGGAAGTCGTAAAAATACGTTGCTATAAATATAAAATTTCTACCATTCAATCATTTTCATTACATGAACTGATGATTGTCCTTCTTTGCAATTAGCTAAACGAAATTGCAATATTTCTCTAAGTTTTTGATTCATAATTTTTTACTTATTTATTTTGAGATAAGCCTCTTTAGCGTAGTCTATATCCGATGGATTGATGCTCCACTTGCCATAGCGAACTTTTCTACCATGCTTGTTAAGTACATTTACATAGGCGCAGTCAATAGAAATGTGCGCTCTTAGCCTTAAATCTGCAATCCTAGCGGTAAGGTTTAGAATGCCTGTGTCGGTCATTATTGAGGCTCTAGTAATGCTTTTGTTTGTAAGCAATTCGTAGAGAACTTCGGCTGTTTGAGTTTTAGGGGATTTCATAATTATTATAGTTTTTCAATTTGACTTTTCGCCCAAAGTTTATAAGCCTGGAATTTTCCAAATATCTCATCGGCTAATTTTTGCGATTCGGGCTTTAAATTAGCGTTTTCAATCTTTTTGATATTCATTTCATCTACCCATGTAGATAATTTGTACGTGTCATTTGCTTTTTTGAACTTTTCTGCAGCTTCTTGTTTGGCTTTTTGTTCGGCAGCTTCTTTGTCTTGTTTGGCTTTGAGTTCAGCTTCTAGCTTTTTATTCTGCTTTTTCGTTTCGATACTTGTATTTATATCAAAAATTCTTTGATTAAAATCTTCTTCACTTAAATTTTCAAGTACTGTTTTATTAAATGAAAAGCCATCTTTAGTCCAAAGATTACTGTTTTCTTCGACATAGTTCTCCAAAAATAAAGTTTTTAACTTGTTTTCAAATTCCAGTTTTCGTTTTTGTTCGGCAGCTTCCTCTAAAGCTATTTGCTTGTCTACTAATGTCAACTCTTCTATTAAATAATTAGTATCGTTTTGTATTATCGAACTCATGTAAAGCTCTCTATTGCATTTTATCCAAGCAACACCGTTTTTATTAGTCCATCCGTAAGATAAAAGTACTTGCTCTAATTCCTCTACTTTTAACTTAGTTATTTCGTCTTTTTTTCTTTTGCTCTATTTCCTTAATCGTTTTTATATATGAATCAAATTCCAAATCGTCTAAATGGGCGAATTGTATAATTTCAAATTCGCTTGTAATTGCTTTAACTTTTTCGATACGAAGTTCCGTTTTTAGTTGCTGTTGCTTTCTTAAATTGTCTTCTTTTGCATTTATAGCATCCGATTTAATCTTTTCCCAAGTATCGCTTTCTAGTTCGCCATAGTCGCAAAATTTATATTCATTAGCAACATACTCATATATTTCAAGTATCTCGTTTTTTCTAACGTTGTTTAGTTGGTTTATTTTCTCGATTCTCAAACGTTCCAATTCAGCTTCTTGCTCTTGTTTGATTTTCTCTTTATATTGAACCTCCAAACCATTTAAGTACATTTCAAAAACATTATCGCTCAATTCAGATACATCGGAATCAATAACGGCATCACTAAATATTTTACATTTAGCCAAACGCATTTGAGTTCTAAGCTCTTTTTGTTCGGCATGATAACGCTCTTCAAACTTAGCCTTATATGCAGCCTTGTCTTCGATGGCTTTAAGCTTTATTTGCATTACTTGTTTAGCTTTTAACCACAACGAATCTTCTGTTTTTTGCTCAATCATTAACTGTTGCACTTCGGCTCTTTTTGCGTCAAATATCTTTTCAGAGGCTACTCTAAAATCTTTAGCATTTTTACGAGCAATATCCGCCATTTTGATATTCACTTTGTCGTTAATGTCTGCAATTTGAATACTGTCAACTTGATTTTCCCACTCCGCTGTTTTAGAGAAAATATCATTCAATACTTCGGCAACTTCATTGCGTTTAATAGCTGAAACACTATTTGCAATTTCGGCAATTTCGGCAGGTAGAACAACGCTTACCATTGTTCTGAAACTTCTAATTTATTTTCCATTTTTTTGTAAATTATTTAATAATACTTGTTTATAAGGTTTATTTTTCAACTGTAAAATTGTGTACAAACTATCGTCTTTTGTTTTGAAGAAATTAAGCACCTCTTCAACTGAATTAAACTCAAAAGGCTCATTATTATTACCATCATCAAAGATTGTATTAAGATATTTGAATTTGAGTTGTACATAAAATAGTGGTCTTTTTCCCATAATCTATAATGTATTTTCTAGTATGCTTGTTTTTAGATTAAGCAATTCTTTAATTTCATTGTCATTTTTCCAATCTATATTATCTCGCCTCATTTTTTGTTTACGAGCGTTTATTTTTCGGTCTATTTCAGTTATTGCTGTTTGTTGCTCGATGAACTTATTTGCAGTTGAAATTTTACTCCTAAGAACTGTAACATCATTTTTCATAATATCGAATTGTTGCTGCATGAACGGTATCGGATTTGGTTCAGATTTTTTTAATATAAGCAATTGCTTTTCTTTTTCTCGTTCCGCATAATCATTAATTAATCTCGAAGCCATAAGTCCGACAAAGAACAATATTATACCAGTATATGCAGCATATACATAACTCCCCTTTTCATACCAATTGAAAAAACCACTATGCAGGTAATTAAATATTAATAAAGAATCAATACATACGAATATAAATTTGATAACCTTGCTTTTGTAGTATACTATTATTAATAATGTGGCTAAGGAATACCCTAGTGCTTTTAAAAATGCTTTAAGCTTTTCGCCAAAGGAATAATCAACATATAAACGTTTAATTCCGTCAAACTTAATATCATTTTCAGGCATCTTATCTAATGAATAAGGATTAACCTCTCCGATAAACTTAATCGGGTCAACACGCAATAGCATTTCATAGTTTGCCAATGTTATTGTGAATAGCAAGAAACCTACGACTATTGTTGCTATTATTAATATGAATTTCGGACTTTGATTTACTTGAAGTTCCATAGTTATTTTATTATTTTGGTTATGTTTTTTGATTGAAATTCCATTAAACAGCCATTATTTTCATAAGCATCGAATATGCCATTGTCAAAAATGTTAAATACTGTAACTGTGTATGATTTTCCTCTACGTGTCGCCTCAACAACAGAGCCGATTTTTATTTCGGCTTTTTTCACTTCTATTTGAAACATGATTTTTTAGTTTTTTAAATTATTGAATTATTGTAAAAACAAAAGTAATACTATTTACGAATAAAACAAATGAAAAATCAAAAATTGTTCAAAATTTCGTTAATTTCTAAGTCGCCCGAAAACGAGCTGCTCAAATAATTGTCATCAACAATATCTATATACTCAATTAATGCGCCATTTGGCGTAACATTAACATATTGCAATTCAATCATTGATTCTTTGAATGTGTAACCTTTGGATTGAATAAACTCACTAACTTCTTTTGATATTTTTGGACTGAAATAAAAACAATCTGTTTTGAAAAAATAAATATCATTGGGTATAATTGATATAATTCAATAGCTATTTTCAAAACGTGTTCAACTATTGCATGGCGATAATTTGCCAAATAATCAAATTCATAATTATAATTATCTTCGTAATGTCCTTTTGCTCCATCAAATACATACGCTGTAACCCTTTTAGCTAATGTTCCTAATGCGATATTTCGAGCTTCTTTAAATTCTGAACCGCCTTTTATTCCATTATTGTAAATCTTTTTTGAAATAAATCCCAAATTAAATGCCGTAGTCCAATAGCAACTATTCAAGTCAAATGAATATAAGCAAATCTTTTTTTTGATGTCTAAATTATTTTTTACATAAAAATTTGTCGGAATATTAAATCCTTTTTTATCGTATTCTTTAACTTTTGGTTTTTCGTCAATTAGGAATTTATTAACCATTCGGCAAAGGTGTACGCCTTTCATTGATTCATCTCCACTTAATCCCCAATATTTGAATTTTCGCAAACCATTGTCTATTATTATTGATGAACCATAAGTGAGTTTAATATAAGCAATTTTATGTTTTGCATAAAATGCCTCTAATTGTTTACTTTGTTCTAATCTACCGTCCATGATTGAAAATTATTATTATTTAATTTCGTTTAGTGCTTTTAAATATTGGTCAAATGTAATTTTGCCTTTTTCAAACATTTTTTCTATGGATGCAATTTTTGTTTCTTTTAATTTAATTTCGTTTTCAATTTCCGCCTTTTTAATACGTTCAGCACTTTCAATTTCCGCTAACTTTAATTTCTCTTCGCTTTCAATCTTTGCTTTTGCAACTTCGGGAGATTCTACTGTTGCTTTTACAGCTTCGGCTTCTTGTTTCTTTTTTTCTTGATACTCTTTTTTTTTGTGATTCTTTTTCAATTTCATTTACCGAAGTTGCTTTTTCTAGCTCATCATCAGAAATAAAACCAACTCGACCCAATGCAATAGCGTGGTTATAAGTTGCTTCATCTACATTAATGCCATACTTAATAATCCAATTCCCTGTACTATGGTTTGTTTCAGTATCTATTTCAATAAGTTCAATTGTAGGATAATGTGGGCGTTTGAAGCCTCTAAATAATCTATTTAAGCATAAATACGCTTTATCGCCAAATTTTTCAATATTATCAAAATCTTCAGTTACAACTGCACTTAGGTTATTGGTTAATCCTATGCCGTCAAAAGTAATTATGTCGCCTTTGTGCAATTTCTTATGGCTAACTATCTTTTCTACCACATCATCACGAAACATCCACCAATTTGTAGAGTTCAAATATGATTTGAAAAAATCTTCGGGCGAATATTTACGCTCGTTTTTTGGTTGTAATCCTACAATTAATAAGTCTATATTTTGACATAACGCATCAATCGGTTCGCCTTTATGCTTTGCCCATAATTTTTTTAGTGTTTCTTTATAAGCAAATTGGTCTTCTTTTGGCAACTCTTTTCGATATGCCGACAAGCATTTTTGAAACCTATTGTAATTAGACAAAGAACGAACCTGCTTTTTCTTAGGTTCGTTTACGCTTTGTTTAACTTTCTTAGGCTCTTTATGCTTTTTCATTGATTTGAAATGCAAGTGTTGATGCTATGATTATCTTTTTAGTTTTCCGTTTTTTCAGACTTAACTTTTTGGCTCTCATTCCAAAGTTTCAATAAACATCTTATACCTACCGACACTTTCAATTGCTTTGCTTCTTTCCAAGCTATATCTAATAACTGTTCTCTGTCCGATTTATACATAGATACGCAATTCTTTATAACACCGCCCTTTTCAATATCTATCTCTTTACCCATAATTATATTTTTTTAGTACGTTTTTTGTTTTAAGCAAACTTAGTATTACTTAGCGAATTTTGCAATAGAAAAAAATTTATTTTCTAATTATATTTGCATTTAACATTTTTGTAGTGGGCGCAAATCAGATAAGTTCTTAAATCGCAATCCCATACAATAAGATTTATAGTTAATTATTTTGGGATAATACTCAACAGAATCGTTGTAATATTGAATAATTAAGCCTTTTGGTTGCTTTGAATCAATATCTAATCTTATATCATCTAATGAAAAAGCGTAATAGTCATCAAAAAACATAATGCCGACAGAATCATTTAAACCCAAATGGTCAAAATCGAAACCTTGTTTATTGCAAAACTTTTTAACGTATTTTTCAATAATAGCGTTGTATTGTTTTTGCAGACCACTAAGTTCTACTTTGTATTTTGCCATAGCAAAGTATGTTTAGGGATGAATATAGAATACGTATTGCCAACTTTCTTTGCAGTTACTTTTTTGGCAAGTCTTTTTTCTTTTATTTGCAGCAAAACTGCCGAGCGAGTTATTCCTAACAATTTTGCGTATTCGGTTACAGATAATGTCTGCATGGTTAAGACTTATAAGTTCTAAGTTTTGCTTTTTGAGTATCGCTCCCAAATTCTTTAATATAAGCAACAACTTCTTTTGAAATAATTGCTAAGTCGGAAGCAAAAACTTTCTCCATATCTTTTTAGTTTTTAAGCCTCTTAAAATACTTCCTGTTTTTGGTAGGTTGCCATTAGTTTGAATACTAAAAGCTCTTTTTAAACTCGAAATACTAACTTTAACTATTTTGTTCCCATTTGCATCTAAACCGCTACCTTCAAGGTATAAGTTTGATTTTGGTAATGCTATGTCAGTCATTTTTTTTAATTTTTATTTATGATAATTTATATTTATTTACAATAGCACTAAATGAAGCTAGTTCTTTGTCTTCACAAACAAAAACAACATATTTTTTTATCTTACCTCTCGTAATAGTGCTTTTTAATAATGGTTTTACTTCTAAAATTCCATTTTTTGTTACAATATGGAATTTACCAATACCAATATAATCAGAGTTTGTTACGCTACCTTTTGTTCTGCTTTTATAATGAAATACATTCAATTACTAAAAAATTTAATTTTGTCCATTTTTTTAATTTTTAAATGTCTGCATGATTAAACAGATTTGCCATTTTCAAATCTTGCAAGTTCCTCCTCTTTTATTACACAAAATCTTTTATTGTAGATATTGCTTTGTTTTTTCGCCCACGCTTTAGCAGATGTTGATGTTGTTTCTTTTGCTCATAAACCCAATCTTGCTTTTTTGAGTTCCAAGAATAAATTAAATACTTTACTGAATTAGCCATTTTTTTATTTTTTAAATTTGTTTGCAATATTGCACCACAAATATAATTCAATTTTATTAATTGCCAAGCAAATATAAAAATAAAATAAACCTAGCCTATTTTATATACGTTGTGTCGTATTCTAGTTATAATTATTCCGCTTCGTAATGCTTCATTTAGAATCTTTTTTTCGCTCCAAAGGACTATTTTTTTTCATGCTTTGCCTTATCGAATCTCTAACAGGATACTGATTAAGCATGAAATCTATAATTTCGGATAATGTAAACATGATTTTTTTGCAATAAAAATACACTTTATTTCAATAATGATTAACTTTGATAAGTTTTTTATTATTGAATTAATACTATAATGTAAGCCCTACGAGAGTATCGCTTATGTAAAAATTAAACGGCAACGATTTAAAATTTCGCTGCCGTTTTAACTAAATACAAAAATTATTTTTTTCGTCAATTCGTAAAAGTCTATAAGCTTCGTATTTTGCCCTATCGTGGTCATTTAGTTTACTGTAACACAAATCATAATGATTAATAATCTTGTCCATGCTCCAAATAGTATTTTGGAATATTTCGGAAATATTATTGCTTCGCTCAATATTTGTATCTTTAATCTTGTCAATTACAAAAAACAATGTGAAAAAAAGTTTGACTTTTTGAAAAAATGTTAGTTCTTTAGTTTTAATAGTTAATGGTTTTATAAATTCCCTGTATTTCATGTTACTATTTTTAAATAACTAATTTTGATTATTTTTTATAAATTTTAGTAAATATCCATATTTTTTTTCAAATAGCTTTTTTCAATTCTTGCTTTGCGCCTTTAGATTTTTTCCAATTACTCAACAAATATATCGTGTCAGCTTCATCCATAGCGTCAAGGCATATTTCCATTGCTTCATCCCATGTTGAAACATACGGAACTATGTCAATTGGTTCAATAACATCGTAGCCTCGTAAAAAAAGATATAGTTTAGCAATTTTGAATCTAATCCACGCCCACCAGTAAGGTAAGCCAGTAACACGCCCCGAAATGTAAATTGTACGGTTTTTCATAGAAATAATTTTTTAAATTCTTTATTCAAATATTTTAAGTCATCAAACTCTGACAAGTCAATTTCGGCATCGTGTATAAAATCGTCAATTTCGCTATGCTTCATTCGCATAAAATTGATAGCGATAATCTTTACTTTATCGTCTTTTTCGTAGTGAGGTTCATCGCTTTCTTGATAGTTACCGTCTGTTGAATTATAATCGTATGTCATACTGTTAAATATAAATTAATTACATAGTTAAGTTCTTTTCCATCGGTATGTTCTTCTACAAATGCACCTTCTTTAGTTTTAATTACATACATCCTAATTATATTTGTTTTAATAAATTTTGCAAACCCCTTCCATATTTTATTCCACTCCCTGAATGCCAACCCGAATAAGGGAAAAATCTTATAATTTTTCCAAGTTCTCTCTCAATTATTAAATGCTTATTGTCATTAGACACCCATGTTTTATAGCCTTTTTCCTCGATAGTTTTTTTGGCAAATTCCATTCGTTTTGTCTTTCGATATTTAATCTTGTCATTTTATATATATTATTTTGTTAATACCGTCCTCTTGTTCCATACTGTTAGGCATTATTAAAATTCTAAAATCTCCAATGTGGAAAAGAGATACTTTGAATATTTCGGGCGTATTCATAGAGCGAATTTCTCCACCTACTATTTGTTGGACTTGAAGCAATTTGTAAAATACATCAATTTCGTAAAACCGATTTTTGAAACGTATTTTTGCATTTCTGTTAAAAGTCTTTTCGCCAGTTTTTATTTTTTGCCATACTCCTCTATGCCATCGCCATCACAAACAGGGCATTCAAATATAGCCTGATACCACACATTTTTGTACCTATACGATTCTGTCAATTCCCCACTACCTTTGCATAGTCCACATTCAATATCGTCAGTTTGTTTTTTAAATTCATCATTTGTTTTTTCAGATTCAAAAATATTTACATCTAATTTTACAATGTCATCGCAAGAGATTTGAGGAAATATTCTTTCAATATCTAAATTATATACTTCTAATTTAGATGTATCGTAATCTATTAAATTGGCATCAATACTAATTAATGCAGACTTATCCGAAGCATATATTATGCCATTTTATAAAAAGGATTTCAAATATAGGCTGCCCTTCTATATTTCCAGTAAATAGGCGAAAAATTTTGTCGTAATCCATATTTTTAACTATTTAAGTTTTATTATTTTCACATCAACAACAACATCATAATCTAAATTATTAATTTGTTGTTGCAATTTAGCTACGTGTTCCGAAAACCCATTAAGAATATTGTTAATTCTCTTTGGCATTTGAGATTTTGATTTGAATAAAAATATGTTTTTATATTCATTTGAATACAATTATTCGTTTTTAAAATGTAATATTACAAAAACAAAGTGTAATATACACCTATGATTGCAAAAATTACAAGTGAAACTACTGCAATTACTCTTAAAGGAATGAAAAATTTATTGTCTGAATTTGTACTCATAGCATTGTTGTATTTCGATTATGATTGATTTGTATTTGTTTTGTAACCTTTCAATATTGAGCCTTATATATTCAATATCCTTTTCTAGTAATTGAATATCAAACAAGCAAGTTTTTGGAATAATTAATATAACTTCATTTAAAGAAACAATTTTTCTAAGTTCAATATCAATATCCCAAAGAATATCCGCTGCTTTTGTATGAAGCGATTGAAGTTCGGTTGTTGCTTTCATAGTTTTTGGAATGTTATGTTTTTGCTTTTACGAATATTCTAAGTCTATCGGCTCAATATTATTGATACGATTAATCTTTTCAAACATTGACAATGCAATACAAGAAAATAGTATTATCATATATATGAAAAAGACAATATACAGGAATTTAGGAATTTTCAAGTCCATAATAAGTGAGGTTTTTTTACTTAAAATTAGGGTCTTTCAAATTTAATAACATCTTTTCGTATTGTGTTACAGTTAAGTCTTGTAAACCTTCAAAATACACTGTTTTCATATCCGATTTACGTTGTATGGATATTTTGTTAAAGTTACTGTTGTAGATGATTGAGTGTTCTGCGCTTTGGCTTTCCCAAACTCCCGAAGATACGTTTGTCATAGTTTTAAAGTTTTTTATTATTAATTTTTGAATTTATTTGCAATTCAAAAGTAATACTATTTTTTAAATAAACAATAGTTAAATCAAAAAAAATTAAACTAAAGTTATTTATTTGATTATGTTGGTTGCGTAACTATGAGCTACATCGCTAATAGCTATATTTTTATGGCTCAAATGCAAATCTGAAATAACAAAAACGTTTTTCATTTTTATATGTATTAAAACAGTTCCGAGAATCGTTTCTCGTAACCATATTTGGCAGTCAACTTATTAATTAATTCTGTTGTATATTTATAAACTTCACTTTTTGAACGTGAACACGGTTCTGTAATTAATCCTGTTCTTATATCAATCAACCAAGTGTCATCCGAATTTCCTTCATCTAAAAAGTACCCTATTTCATACCCAAATCCCGAATCCCAAACCACACGCTCGTTAAATTTATAGCATTCCATTTTACTGATATTTAATTATTTACAAAAGAGATATACGCAATAGTTGAGTATTGTAAGTAGTTGTGGTGCATTAAAAAAACTCGACAATTAGCTGCTGTTGAATAGTTTATACATAGATTAAAATTATAATTAAAAGAGAAGTAAATAGAATATGAAACAGTTAAAAATACTAGACGAAGTTTTAATTGCATTAAATGACAAAACAGAGGACAATCCATTGACTAAAGAAGAAATACTTTGGTTTGCAGACAAATTATTTGAAACATCAAATCGCAATAAACGGATTATCATGGAAAAATTAATCCGTGATGGATATGCTAATAGACTTAATGATAAAGACGGTATTGATAAATATTTCATATCTTTTGAAGGTTTGATTTTTTATTAATAAAGGAGGATATTCAAAGCAAAATTGTAGAGATATAATTAAATCGTATAACCAATCAATACAATCGTGGATTATAACCATTGGGACTGCTTTCGCTGGTGCTTACGCTCTTTTCGAGCTTTTCTGTCGTATATGTATTTAGATATATGCCACCGTATATTATAAATGAGATACCCTATATTTACTACTATTTGTGATAATGCTAATAACACTATTATTAATAATAATGTAGCAAATATTATTTTTAATCCATAAGGCATCATATTTAATGATAAAATAACGCTTAAAAGTGGAATTTTTAACAGAATTACGTTCATTGATTTGATATTTAAAAGATTAATAAATGAAAACATAATAAAAAACAACGCACCACAACAACAGCAATAAACCATAGCAGTATTATGATGTATCGGTATATTTGTGCATATTATCACGTTTATTTATGTGCAAGGTTGGTATTCTAATCGCTA
>JAAUTG010000399.1 GCA_012031785.1 Saprospiraceae bacterium
TTGGTTGCTTTTTGTTTTCTTCAGGAGATTAGAAGAGCCCTACTTTACTTCGGTGCAAATGTAGTATATTATGCTAAAAGAATAAGAAACAAATATATTTTTTTTAATATATTTTTTTTACTGCAATCTATTTACAGTAGTTATTTTGATATTATTAACATATTTTACATTCTCTTTGCTTTAGTTTTTTTATTGTCCGATAGTTGACTTTTTCATTTCTTTTCCACATCTCTTTAGAGTTACTTTATTTAAGGATGAAAAAGAAATACGGTTCGGTTGCCCTTATTTTTGTGCTTTTGCTTGTCAGTGTTTGTTCACTGGTTTATTTACATTCTCCTTCTGTAGCCGAAAAAAGCATGAACTTCCTGATGTGGCTTTGTGAAGGAAAATGATTTCAAATTCAGATGGTTCGTGCTCAATCTAAAAGGTTCATCGTATTAATCGCCTCAAATCCTTGTGGCTAAAAGTAGAACCCATCTTGGACACGAGTAAAAAAGCGTATAGATTGAGTATAATCAACATAGTGTAATTTGGGCATGGCGAATCGCAAAAGTAAGTTGCGTCATAGCGGTTACTGGTAAGCACTTACTCTCAACGCTTGCTCTATCTTTTTCTTGGCACGGTGCAAGCGCATTTTTACAGCACTTTCAGAAAGTCCGTATTGATGACGAAGCTCCTCAATTGTTTTATCTGAAAGATATTTAGCCTCCAAAAGTTCGCTTACTTCTTTAGGCATGGTTTTCAGTACGTCCTGCATTCTTGACAATAGGCGGTCATCTTGCATTAATTTTTCTTCATCTGCTTCTGAATAAGCCCAATCTTGGCGGTCATCAATCACTACTGTTTCTGTACGGTGAACCAGTTTTAATACATCAATACATTGATTATGGGCAATTCTAAATAGCCATGCCACAAAAGTAGTAGGCTGGTGGAGTGCATGTAACTTCTCGGATACTTTAATGAAAATATCTTGGGCAGTATCAAAAGCCAGTTCTCGTTCTTTAATTATGCCCAAACAGTATTGATAAACCCTTTGAAAATAGCGGTTGTATATTTCTCCTAAAGCACATTTGTTGCCACTGCGCTGATATTCTTTCACCAACTCTTCATCGCTAGGCAATATAGGTTTTTCTACAACCTTTTGTTGAGGCTTGTTAGTCCTCATGCGTAATTTTAATTTCAATTGCTTCATGATTTTGTAACTGCTATACTGTTGAAGGCCAAGGTACTCCGCCAAATTCAGCTTGCATTTCCAATAAATTTTGGTCTATCCAATTTTTGCTTGCATTTCTTAATCTATTCACATCTTCATCCATCATGGGTGGTCCGTATCGCAATTTTACTTGCGTCTTTTTTTTACGGTAGCAGTGCAAAAAATGATTCACAAAGGACTGATCCGGTCTTACCCACGCATCGCCCGCTTCTGCGTATTCTATTGCCAATGGGACGATAGGTACTCCAATTTTAGCAGCAGTTGCAAATGTGCCTGGTCGAAAGTCTAAAGAAATGGGACGATCCCCAGTAGTACCTTCTGGATAAATCAAAATGGACAATCCTTGCTCCACAGCCTCTGCCATTGCGCCACGAGTAGCTTTCCTGCTATCTTGACTTTCTCTTTGCACAAAAATAATGCCAGTCAAATCCATCGCATACCCTAGTAAGGGCCAATGACTAATCTCTGCTTTTGCTACAATCATCACACGCACTAAATCTAGTAACACAGCAGCAGGGTCGTAGTAGGTGCGATGATTACACACATAAATAGCGGGCTGATCATACTTCTTTCCTTGTATTTCCAACTCTACACCTAAAAAAATCTTACTCGATTAGCAAAACGACTTCTAATTTTAAACCCACGTTCCAAATTACGCCCCCAAATTATAGCAGGAATCATGTACTCTATCAGACACATGATTACGAAGATAAGAAAAGCAACAAGCCGAAAATATGCTCTAATGACTCCCATTTATTTTTTAATTGTTTTATAGTGTTGTTTATCAATATGTAACGATAAGTAACTTATCTTTAACAGGCTTACTTCTACTTGAATTTTAAGACCCAACTTAAAGGCTTTAGTGAAGTAATGTTAAAAGGTTTTAGACAATTTATTACTGACCACTAAAGACTAACTTGACTACTAGACATCAGTTACACAGCTAGTTCTGCACAAGAAAGTAAATAAATGATTTGTCTTTCTCACTAACTATGCTCAATTCAATGGCAAATGTAAGTGCATTCTTAAAAAGAATAGAAAATATTTAAGGTAAGCTATGTGAATTGGGAATTGAAATAGTGCAGCATTTAGAGTAGTTAACATAGTTCCTATTCATTTATACAGTTAATATGAATTTCTCTTTATAAAAATTAGTAACTGAAAAATGAATTTATGATAAATTTTACTTGCTAAAAATATTTAAGCCATTCGCTATTAAAATAAAAAGAAATAAAAAACACTTGCAAATTAATCATTAAGCGCAGTGATTTATTTCTATTTGTAGTTTAACTTATTGATTGTCAAAATAAAAAGACCGAAACAGCAATCTAATTGAATACAGTTTCGGTCGTTAATGTACTTAATCTGAAGTAAATTACACTGCATCTTTGCAATATAATTAGTTTGAAACGTGATAGAGAGTGATTGAGGCAATAATTTTCAGCTAACGACAAATTTGGAAACGACTTACTATGGCAATTATAATCTCATGAGCAATGAGTGAGGAGCATCTTTTAGAGATGCTCTTTTTTTTTACCTTCTATTATACGCTACATTTTCTCTTTTTGTTGCTTACCTTTGAAAGTATATTTTGTTAATGTTTTTTGTATTTGGTTTTAAGGCAGTTCAAAAACCTTAAAGTATGATAAATCATCCAACTATGCAAACAAAACGAATCAACCTTTGGTCGTCCCCTAGGAATATATCTACGGCGATGATGTATGCTTTTGCGCAACGCCCTGACACTACTGTGATAGATGAACCTTTATATGCACATTATTTGACGCACCAGCAAACTGATACGGAACATCCTGGTAAAGAAGACGTGTTGGCAACTATGGAAAACGATGGCGAAAGAGTAGTACAACATGTCATTTTGGGCAACTACACTACGCCAATAGTGGTGTTCAAACAAATGACTCATCATCTTATTGAGTTGGAACGGTCTTTTTTGAAAGCGACTGAAAATGTGCTCCTCATTCGTGACCCACGGCGAATTATTCATTCGTTTGCAAAAGTGATTTCAAACCCAACGATACAAGATGTGGGTGTAAAAATGCAGTATGAATTGATGTTAGAACTGCAAGCCTGCCAAAAACTTACTGCCATTGTGGACAGTAAACGCTTACTGCAAGCGCCTTCATTAGTTTTGGAACAACTTTGCGCTCGTCTGCAAATTCCTTTTTACCAATCAATGCTGCGATGGGAAGCTGGTGCAAGACCAGAAGATGGTAGTTGGGACGAAATATTGGTATCATCAAGTACATCAATCCACAGGTTTTGAACCTTACCGCGAACCGATTATCGAACTAAGCAAACCCTTAGAACAGCTTGCAGCAACATGCCAGCCTTACTACGAAGCACTTTTGAAGGAAGCCATAAAGTAGGCTTAGTTGGGTATTTAGCATGTGGTCTTTGCCGTTCAAAACTAACCCCTTTTGGTTATTTTATTTTTCAAGTAAGAATGATGTAATTACAAAATACCAAAGACTAATCAGGTGCAATGAG
>JAAUTG010000087.1 GCA_012031785.1 Saprospiraceae bacterium
TTGCATTTCCTAACACAAATATCCGCTATCACCTATTTTCCTTCCCATTTTTCAAAGAACTTTCTTTTTATTTTTTTTTTGTATGGTTTCAAAATGTAAACCTACACATTGAATTATATTAAACTCTTGCGTTTAATATTTTTTTGGGTTCTTAGCAAATTATTGTGCAAACACAAGGTTTAAGTTATGAAATATGGTCAATAAATAAATTACGAAAGTAGTTTTATAAATCCATAACAATTTTCTGAGAATCATAAAGATATAACCAAATGTATTTTAATGATTACCAGAATATCCTTGTTTATCAATTTCACATACAATAACGCGCTCATCGCAACAAAGCATGACCAATTGCGCAAGTTAAGCAACGTTTCGGGGTACAGTATTCATTTTTGAGTTGTATCAAGGCTTGCGAATGATAAGCGGAGGTAGAAGGCAGATTTAGATGTTGCCAACCTTCAATGATGCTGTTTTTTTCGGGTGGTATTTGCTCCAACAATTGTATGGCACGGTCGCGCACGGCAGTAATCCCCCTTTGGCTGCCATACAGAAAAAGGAAGGGTGCGATGGTATTGATGAGGAGTAAATCAACTGTATTTTTTCCTAATTTCTTGCTGCAAGGTTTAGAGGATTTATCGAAAGTATAGTGGGTGTACCAGTAATCAGAAGGATGAACGCGGAAAAGTGTTTTGAAATCTTCGTAATTGGTCGTTTCTAATACTTTGGAAAACAAATGTTTGGATTGGAAAATTAGCATCGCCAATTGCGCAATACGGAGCGTTGGAAAGTTGGGTGGACGCAAGCGCATGAATTTCCAAACGGTTGGCGATAGTTCGTTCAATTTGTATTTATGTTTCAAAAAATGATACTCCTGTTGAAGTTGTCGCGGATAATCGTCTGCATATTCTTTTTCGAGGAAGCCAGCTTGCCCAAATAAAAGTGCCTCCAATTGCAGTAATTGATGTTGATGTTTTAATAACAGCCGCAGAGGTGTTCGTTGCGCCAACCATTCAAAGGGTTCTGTATTCACTTTTAAGCCAAAACTTCGGGCTAAAAACTGATAAAAAGTTTCTTCCCAATCGTTTTTACTATTAACCAAAATTTGTTCTATGACTTGTGTTTTGCGCTCCAATCGTTCGACCAGCAATCGTTCCAGCCATAGGGTTTTGGTTAAGTCAGAAATAGTATGAAATCGAGCTTCGCAAGGAATCCAATATTCGTTTTCTATTAGTTGTTGATATTGGTATAGCAGTTTGGGCGCAATGCGTTTTTGTAAATGAAGGCAGGGTATTTTTTCTGTTTCTAGCTCCATATCCAGTTCATACACTACGTGTAAAATCACGTTGTTGTAAGCCGTGTCCTTATGATGCTGATGCTTGAACCAATCCGAAGCCCTGACGTGCATCTCGACATTACCCACCCAAATAGTAGTACCTACTTGAATTCGTGCATTCAAAAAATCTGGACCAGCATTAGAATTATGCTGCCCAAAAATCTTAGAACTTGCAGCGATTGACCATCAGTGGTGGTTAACGCCTGAAGGTCGAACTGTTTTGTGCGCCAAACATAATGCAACAAATCTTCTTTGATAGTCACTGGGTATATTGTTTTATTTACTGATATTACGCAGTTGATTGTATTTTAAACCTAGATTTGAAAACAGTTTATAACGCTTTTCGAAGACGCGCTACTGGAATATTGAGTTGTTCTCTGTATTTTGCCACTGTTCGACGAGCAATGTTATAACCTTTTTCTTGCAGCATTTCCGTCAGTTTTTCATCCGAGAGCGGTTTGCGTTTGTTTTCATTGCCAATTAGTTCATTCAGCACTTCTTTTACCTCAATGGTAGATACCTCTTCGCCGCTATCCGTTTGCAAACTTTCTGAAAAAAATTCCTTTAAGTTTTTTGTTCCAAATTCGGTTTGCACGTATTTACTGTTGACCACTCTAGAAATGGTAGAGACATCTAGTCCTGTCACATCTGCAATGTCTTTTAGAATCATGGGACGAAGTTTTCTTTGATCGCCTGTCAAAAAATACTCCGCTTGATACTCCAAAATAGCTTGCATCACGCCATACATCGTTTGATGACGCTGCCGAATGGCTTCGATAAACCAACGAGCATTGTCTATTTTTTGCTTTACGAATTGTGCAGTTTCTTTTCACTTCGTGAGGCTTTATGCTGCCTAGCTTTGGTATAATATGCCAAAAGCATTTGCTGATACTGTTCGCTAATTCTTAAATCTGGCGCGTTCCGACCATTCAAGGTCAATTCTAATCGTCCTTCTCTAACAGATAAAGTAAAATCAGGCAAAACGTATTGCTGGCTTCGCGTACTGTTACCAGTAAAGCCACTAGCGGGTTTGGGGTTGAGTTTTACAATTTCTTGAATCGCGCCTTTGAGTGCTTCTTCATCAATATCTAGCAATTGTTCTAGTTTGTCAAAATGTTTTTTTGAAAAAGTATCAAAGTGATCACCCACGATTTCTTTCGCGAGTACCAGATATTCCATTTGGTCAAAATTGGCGTAATCTTGAATATCTAATCGCTGTTGCAGTTGGATAACTAAGCACTCTTGCAAATTTCTTGCCCCAATACCGGACGGCTCAAATTGCTGAATACGCTTTAAAATGGCTTCCACCTCTTTTTCTGCAACAAAAATATTTTCAGAAAACATCAAATCATCTACAATAGAACTCAAGTCGCGGCGTAAGTAGCCATCTTCGTCAATGCTTCCAATCAATTGTAGTGCAATAATATGTTGTTGCTCCTCTTCCAACTGAAGCAGTTGAAGTTGGTTTTCCAAATACTCATGCAAAGAAGTCTCCACCACCACAGGCATAGTGCGCTCTTCTTCCGTCAAATCGCGCTCTGTCATAGTTTTATAAGAGTAGCTATCTTCTTCTACATAATTTTGGATATAGGCATCCAGTTCTGATGTATCTTGTTCTTTTTCTTCGTTAGTGATAGGTTCGTCCAGCCAGTCCTCGTTGCTATCCAAAGCACCTTCTTCAAGCGCAGGATTAACTTCCAGCTCGTCTTTGATGCGTTGTTCCAAATTTACCGTAGGCACTTGCAGCAACTTCATCAACTGAATTTGCTGTGGCGACAAACGTTGTTGTAGTTTTTGACTTAGGGTCTGCCGAATCATCTTTTTGCTAATATTTGCTTTTAACCTATTTTATCCTCAAAAGGCAAACAGCAATTGGAACAAAAACGTATCGTTACCAAATACCCATTGCATAGGACGAACAATTACACTTTACAAATTTAAGGAAAAAAAATGAAACGTGCGTTGGTTAGTTGTAAGTTATCAGTTGCAAGTTTCAATCAACAATTCAATTGCTGATAGTCAATAAATTAGCGAAAAAAATTGATGCGTTATTTATTTTCATGCTACATACATTATATTTCTCCGAAGTTGAATTGTTAACTGGCTCGTCCTGCTTGATTCCTATTAGGCGCACGGTGATTTGATTAGCAATTTGTTAGGATGGTCGGGAACTCAGTTAAATTTTAGTTGCTTCATAATCAAATGACCAATCTAACAAATTACCAGTTGCGCAATGCAAGTTACCTACCCGTTCTCAACTTTTCGCCACTCGCTACGCTTGCGATAAAACTTTGAACTTACTACAAGTAGCCCAAAAGATTCACAATCTTCTTTAGTATGTTTCGCGTGATGTGCGCCATGAGCGCGCAAAATGGCACGAGAAAAGCGATTATCCAAATGCTTGAACCACTTGAAACGTTGATGGATGTACACGTCGTGAATCAAAAAGTAAATCAAGCCATATATGGATATGCCGACCCCTACGAAAAATAACCAAAACGGACCCACCGACGAGCCTATGATGTAAGATAAAGCACTAGGAATAGCGAACACCAAGAAAAAAAGATCATTTTTTCAAAAAACCATGCTTTTCGTAGTGAGGTTTGTGGTGGTCTTCATGCCAATTCCAAAGCAGACCGTGCATGACGTACTTATGTGCAAACCAAGCTACAAATTCCATAACTACGATGGTCAAAAGAGCAACACCAGCATAAAACCAAAAGGTCATCATAAGTAATTAAAAGTTAGAAAGTAATAATTGGTTGTTTATTTGTTCATCGGTCATTTGTTTTGGAAATTCAAAATAGAGCCTTTTTAAATAACCAACCCAACAAACAACTGCTCAACATTTTACAAAACATTCAAACTGCCAAAGAAGCAAAATTGCAACAATAACAACGTTCTTGCCACTTTGTTTTGCATGTTAGGCAGGCTAAAGTGAAAGGCGTACAACAACGCAAAGCTAACTATCCACCACATTAGGTAGTTTTGTAAGGGTACCACCCCACTTTCCCAAGACCAAAAGTCCAGCGCAATAGCAACTGGTTCAATTAGCACATCCAAGACAACCATAATAGTCGCACCTAGCAAGGCTTTCTGTAAATGGTTTATTTTTTGTAAAAAAAAATTGCTGCACATGCCAGTGGAATAAATCAACAAAATCCAGTTTACTCCAATGATGAGTGGCGTACTCCAAACTTTAATACCTAATACAGTTCCGTACTGGTAGTTACCAAAAAGTAAACCCGTATTCACCCCCACTACCTCTACGGTAAACCCAACCAGATAGCACACAAAAAGGAAAAAAACCACTTGTAGCGTCCACTTTGGTTGATACCAAAGAATGATACCTAAAGAGACCAACAAATTGATGGGAGTTAACTTTACAAATGCCTCGTGGTCAGTGAAGCCAATACCTACTAATCCAATAATATAAAAAATAATCAACAATAAACTTCCTAATGCCAACGGCAATCTATTCATATCGTGATGGTTATTGATTTTTGAGGTTGGTCTTCAGTTACGCTAACCAGACTGAAACTGACCACTTCTGTCAAGCAACTGGTTATTTGTTATGATAATGGTTTAAAAAGGCTCTATTCTGAATTTTCCAATCCAACAAATGACCAAAATCGGATGAGGTAATGTGTATTTCTTCATTTCTAATAAAGCATGAATAGTCGAAAGGTTTAAAAAGAATTTATTCTTAGACCACCAAACATTACCAAGCAACTAAACTAGACGGTGAACTTAACAAAATACAACTTAGTGTGTTTAACAATCATGGAAAATTTAGGACAAAAAACTGCGCTAATCACAGGCGGCACAAAAGGAATCGGTTATGGCATTGCAGAAGCCATGCTCAAAGAAGGAATGAATGTCACCATCACAGGTCGCAGTCAAGCAGCTTTAGATGAAGCTGTATCACAACTCAATCAATTAGCTCCTAGCAAGGTATTGGGAGTAGTGGCGGATGTCATAGACATGGAAGCTCAGCAGCACAGCATTCAAGCTACTTTATCCAAATTCGGGCAGTTAGATGTGTTAGTAGCCAATGCAGGTGTTGGACATTTTGCTTCCATCGAAGAATTAACTCCTGCACAATGGCATGAGGTGATAGAAGTAAATTTGACGGGTGTGTTCTACAGCGTCAAAGCAGCTTTATCTGCCCTCAGAGCCTCACAGGGCTACATCATCACCGTTGCCAGTTTGGCAGGTACAAATTTTTTCGCCAAAGGTTCGGCTTATAATGCCAGTAAATTTGGCTTAGTCGGATTTTCACAAGCCATCATGCTGGATTTACGCCAGTACGGTATCAAAGTGACCACTATCATGCCTGGTTCTGTGGCTACTCATTTTAATAATCATCAACCCAACGAAGCCGATGCTTGGAAAATTCAACCAGAAGACATTGGGCAAATGACAATAGACCTGCTGAAAATGAACCCTAGAACGCTACCTAGCAAAGTTGAAGTCCGACCTACGATGCCTAAGTGATAGTAAAAAATTGGTGAGTTGTTAGCTGGATAAGTAATGAGTTGCGAAAGTACGTAAATAACACTTATGTATCGTTCCCTCTTACCCCCAACAGCCACCTGTTTTTTTTACACTTTCTGAGCAACTAACAATTGGATATCCTTTGACCAACGATGGAACAGCAAAATAGGCGCGAGTAAAATTCTGCCGCCCACAAACGTCCAGAAGTAAGATTCCATAGAATCTGACCAATTGATAGTACCTTTTTTCTCTTGATAGCTCATCCACCATAAAATGTAAGGATCAAGAGTACCAGGAAGTCCTTTTTTAAGTATTCGCCATCCAGCATGTTCCACCATAGCAGCAAGATTATTAGGGGAATAAATAGCCGTATGCCTAGGCGTATGAAATCCTGCCCAATCGCGTTGATAGTATTTCCTCGACCACGCTTGATAATTGGGAACTTCTAGGAAAAGCAGGGTATTTTTGTGGGCTAACATTTGTATATGTTGCAGGGTCTGCAAAGGATGATAGTCGTGCTCCAAATAGTGCCAGCAAGTGATAACATCAAAAGTAGAGGATAACTTCATTTCATTCACATCGCCTTGCAGCAACTGAATATTCTGAAATTGTGGGTCAGCTTTCCATCCATTAGCACTGAAATCAATACCCCAAACTTCGCATTGAAACTGGTCTTTTAGCATCTTTAAAAAAGTGGGCTTTCCACAACCAATATCCAACACTTTGTGCTGCTCATTCAAGGGGAGATAGGACTGTAAAGTTTTGAGGCGGCGTTTGTCTAATTGTGATTGTCCTCGTTCCACCAAATGGGCATATTTTCCCCATGCTTCTTCTCCGCGATATGGTAAATAGTAGTCTTGATAATATTCCCCTAATTCGACAGGCGGCACTCGTTCCATTAGATAAACCAATCCGCAGTTCATACATTCTACAAATGGGAAAGGTGTCCTATCTGGATGCATCTGTGTTGGAATTTCCATTTTTTTGAGGATGGTTGTGTCGCCGCAGGACAGGCAACTTGTAACGGATTCTAATTGCATGAAATTTTGTGTCTGATGTACTGTATGTATTAACTTTTGTAACTATTTACCACGCCTAAAACCAAGAAAAGAGTTGCCTATCTGCAAAAAAATTAAATTAAATTCATCTGTTTGTATCTCCAACTGTGCGACAACAGATAACGCAATTTGCCATTCACCTTTGCCTATATTCAATTATTTTTAGCTTCCTCCATTTTTTTCATATCGGCATGAAAAATCCTTTTTAGAAGCAACCAGCCTAATGCGAATAGCAAACTGCGCGACATCAGATATTAAAAAATGGCTTAATGCAAAAAGCAAGGAAGCCATTTTCTGTTACTTATTTATGACGCTCTTATTTTCTTGCCAATGCTCGTTTCACCGCAGCTACTACGTCCTTCACGCCTAGACCGTACTTATCCAGAAGCTCTTGAGGCTGACCGCTTTCACCAAAACTATCTTGAACAGCGACCATTTCCATAGGAGTGGGCAGTTTGCGCGCCAACAATTGAGCTATACTACCCCCTAAACCTCCTAGCATCTGATGTTCTTCCGCTGTCACTACGCACTTGGTTTTGCTGACGGAGTCTAATATCAATTCTTCATCCAAAGGCTTGATAGTATGAATATTGATTAATTCGCAGTTGATACCTTCGGTGGCTAATATTTTTGCAGCTTCCACAGCGTGCCACATTAAGTGTCCAGTAGCAATGATGCTAATGTCTGCCCCTTCGTTCATTAAAATACCTTTTCCGATTTGGAACTGGAAAGGTGCGGTGAATACAGGCCAACTTGGTCGCCCAAATCGAAGATAGACTGGACCGTAATGTTCGGCTATGGCAAGTGTAGCTAGGCGTGTTTGCTCGGCATCACAAGGATTGATGACTGTGAAACCTGGTAGCATTTTCATCATTCCTAAATCTTCTAGGATTTGGTGTGTGGCACCGTCTTCACCTAGTGTCAAGCCAGCATGAGAAGCACAAATTTTAACATTTTTATGGGAATAAGCTACGGATTGGCGAATTTGGTCATATACTCTACCCGTGGCAAAGTTGGCGAAAGTGGTGGCAAAAGGGATTTTTCCACCGATAGTAAGTCCCGCAGAAATACCAATCATATTGGCTTCCGCGATACCAACTTGGATGAAGCGTTCTGGAAAATCTTTGATAAAGTTTGCCAATTGGAGCGAAGCTGCCAAGTCTGCTGTGAGGGCTATCACATTAGGATTAGTTTTGCCTAATTCGTAAATACCAGCACCGAAACCGTCGCGGGTTGCTTTTTTTTCTGTAAAAGTTAATTTATCTAGCATGATGATGATGTCAAAATTGATTGTAAAAAATAGTTGAAGATAGGTTGATGTAGCGGCATTGGCTTAATGGTGCGTGACACCAGCGTAAGGATAAGGATAATCGCCCAGTGTTTCCTCCAACTGCGCCAGTGCTTGTTCGGTTTGAGCTGTCATCTGGAGCTTTTCCGTGCCACTTGTGCGTACCAACCATAAAATCTACCCCAAAGCCCATATCTGTTTGCATAATAATAACAACAGGTTTGCCCTGTCTTGTGCGCTGTTTAGCTTCATTTAAAGTAGCTACCACATTGCCCATATCATTACCACGCATGTGTATGACGTACCAGCCAAAGGCTGCCCATTTTGCTGGTAAATCGCCTAAAGATAGTACATCTTCGTTAGAACCATCAATTTGCTGACCATTGTAATCTACAGTGACGATTAGGTTGTCTATTTTATTATGCGCGGCAAACATAATGGCTTCCCAATTCTGACCTTCTTGCAATTCGCCATCGCCTGTGAGTGCAAAAACAAGTTTTTTATCGCCGTCCATTTTCTTTGCTAAAGCTACGCCTATAGCCACAGACATTCCTTGCCCTAAAGAACCTGAAGCTACACGAATACCGGGTAGTCCTTCGTGTGTGGCAGGGTGTCCTTGCAAGCGAGCGTTTATCTTTCGGAAAGTTGCCAGTTCTTCTACTGGGAAGTATCCACTTCTTGCGAGGGTGCTGTACCAAACTGGAGAAATATGACCATTAGAAAGGAAGAAAACGTCTTCGTTTTTTGCATCCATATTAAATTTGGGGTCGTGATCCATAATTTCAAAGTATAGCGCGGTAAAAAAGTCAGCGCAGCCTAATGAAGCACCAGGATGACCGCTTGCTACAAAGTGGGTTTGGCGAATAACATCCCTTCTAATTTGCGACGCAATGCGTTCTAATTCTTGAATTGTTGCCATAGTTTATATAATTAGACCTTTTAAATTTGTTTTATTGTTCAACTGCCATTTTGGTATGGTAGTAGAACGAAGATAACATGGTATGTGTAAGTAGCTTTTGTTACTTCCAAAGCCCTTGTGCGAATAGCAAATAGCAATCTGGGTTAACATTAGTAATTGATATTACGCGCAGATTCTTTTTAGGTGTATAGGCAGCGCAGGTTGACCATACGCTGCCTATTTTTTAATTTTAAACTAAAAGAGACTAAGGAATCCTTTACTTGCTCGTCTAATTGATTAGTAGCGGTAGTATTCTGGCTTGAATGGACCTTCTACTTTTACGCCAATATAATCTGCTTGGTCAGTTGATAGTGTTTCTAGCTCTACTCCAATTTTTGCCAAGTGCAACCTTGCTACTTGTTCGTCCAAATGCTTAGGTAAAGTATAAACTTTGTTTTCGTATTTATCAGCATTGCTCCAAAGTTCCAATTGGGCTAACACTTGGTTAGTGAAAGAGTTAGACATCACGAATGATGGGTGACCAGTGGCACAACCTAAGTTTACTAAACGTCCTTCCGCCAACAAAATAATGTCTTTACCATCCACTTTGAAAATATCTACTTGTGGCTTTACATTGATTTTATCCTCTGCGTTTTGCTTCAACCAAGCTACATCAATTTCATTGTCAAAGTGACCGATATTACACAAAATTGCTTTATCTTTCATCAATCGGAAGTGTCGCTCTGACACGATGCTCATATTACCCGTAGCGGTAACAATAATATCAGCATTGGGTGCAGCTTTTTCCATAGTAGTCACTTGGAAGCCATCCATTGCTGCTTGTAAAGCACATATTGGGTCAATTTCTGTTACAATAACGCGGCAACCTGCTCCTTTTAAAGAGGCTGCGGAACCTTTACCCACGTCGCCATACCCCGCTACGATAGCCACTTTTCCTGCCATCATAATATCAGTAGCACGACGAATAGCATCTACACAAGATTCTTTACAGCCATATTTATTATCAAATTTTGACTTAGTTACAGAATCATTGATGTTGAAGGCTGGTAACGGCAATGTGCCCTTCTGCATACGCTCGTATAGGCGATGAACGCCAGTGGTGGTCTCTTCGCTCAAACCTCGAATACCTTGTACCAATTCTGGGTATTGATCAAGCACTATATTGGTCAAGTCTCCACCGTCATCCAGAATCATATTCAAAGGTTGGTCACCTTCGAAAGCAAAAAGGGTTTGTTCAATTGCCCACCAAAATTCTTCTTCTGTCATACCTTTCCATGCAAAAACTGGAATACCTGCTTCAGCAATCGCAGCGGCAGCATGGTCTTGGGTAGAAAAAATGTTACAAGACGACCAAGTCACCTCTGCGCCTAATTCTACTAGAGTTTCAATTAGTACAGCTGTTTGGATAGTCATGTGTAAACAACCTGCTACTCTAGCTCCTTTTAGCGGCTTTTGTGCGCCGTACTGTTCTCTAAGTGCCATCAAACCAGGCATTTCTGCCTCTGCTAACTCAATTTCCTTGCGTCCCCACGCCGCCAAAGCAATATCTTTTACTTTGTATTGTAATTTCTCAACCGTTTGCATTAAGCTCATCTTTAAATAAAAAATATAATTCGATACAAAGATAGGAGTTAGGAATGAATAAGTATCAATTAAGAATCAAAAATTACCATATCGTATTCTACAATTGGTTATTTGGTTATTTGCTTGATCGCTTATTTGACCAATCAAGCCTTGTTGAAGTTTGATTAGGTAGAAGTGCTTTTGAAATAGATTTACATAGAAAACTAATGGTCAATTAATAATCTAGTTGTTCAGGTTCAATTTTACAAATTTTACAAATCATCTTCTAGTTTTCCCGTTTGCTGTTTATCTTCGTCCTCTAATTTTGAAATGTGCATTATGACTTATCAGCAAACGATAGATTATCTATTTGAGCAACTTCCAATGTTTCAGCAAATTGGAGAAAAAGCCTTCAGAAAAGATGTAACTAACACGCTTCAACTTGCGCAATTGATGGGTAATCCGCATTTGACTTACCCTAGTATTCACATCGCGGGTACGAATGGTAAAGGCTCCACAGCACATGGGTTGAGCACTATTTTGCAAGCACACGGCTTGAAGGTAGGGCTTTACACGTCTCCACATTATAGGGATTTTAGAGAACGTATCAAAATTAATGGCGAATACGTGACAGAGCAGTTTATTGTGGATTTCGTAGCTCAATACAAGGAGGCTTGGCAATCCATCTCGCCTTCTTTTTTTGAAATTACGGTGGTAATGGCATTTTTATATTTTGCAAAAGAAAAAGTGGATGTAGCAGTAATTGAAACGGGACTTGGTGGTAGATACGATTCTACGAATATCATCACGCCATTTTTGAGTGTTATTACGAACATTAGCTATGACCACCAACAGATACTGGGCAACACACTTCCCAAAATTGCAAGTTCCAAAGCAGGCATTATCAAACCTAAAGTGCCTGTGGTGATTGGAGAGCGGCAGGAGGAAGTTGAGTCAGTGTTTCTTGAAGCTGCACAGGAAGCACAATCTCCTATTTGCTTTGCTAATGAGCATTATCGCGCTGTACCTTTAGTCAGCAATTTTACGCATACTGTTTTTGATATTTATTGCGACGGCAAACTCAAGTATGCAGCATTGAATGCGAATCTGACTGGCAATTACCAACAATACAACATTCAAACTATTTTGCAGGCTGTGGATTGGATACCGCCACATATTTGCCAAATTGAAGAAGAAAAGCTACGCTACGCACTGGAAAACTTGAAGGCTCTTAGCAATTTTATTGGACGTTGGGAGTATATTAGCACGTCTCCACGCATCATTTGTGATAGCGCACATAACGAGGCGGG
This sequence comes from Saprospiraceae bacterium, assembly GCA_012031785.1. Classification (GTDB taxonomy): domain Bacteria; phylum Bacteroidota; class Bacteroidia; order Chitinophagales; family Saprospiraceae; genus JAAUTG01. Next base: position 11,969 of record JAAUTG010000087.1, read on the forward strand.
GATTCAACTTTCCATGCAACAACTTGAGCAGTTGACGTATCGAAAATTACATCTGGTGATTGGGTTTGTGAAGGATAAAAAGTTGAGCCAAGTGCTACCATTCTTACCTAAAAATGCGCTTTACTATTTCGCAAAAGCAGACTTGCCCAGGGGGTTGAAGGCAGATAGCCTGAAGTATCAGGCTCTTTTGTATGGATTATCAGGTAATTCTTACGCATCTGTGACTTTAGCTTTAGAGGCAGCCAAACAAAAGGCGCAACCCGATGATTTGATTTATGTCGGAGGAAGTATTTTTGTGGTGGCAGAGGTGATTTAGATGGTTTACTTGGGTTTGGTCTTTGGTCATTAGTATTTGGTTTTTAGCCATTTAAGATGGAACGACGTAAGGTGAGAAGTTCCAAAGTTACTTGGTAGGTAAAAAAGAAATTCCTAAACTGTTAGTGATAGCGAAAGGGCTGGCGTTGTCCTGCACAACTCCCAACCAAAACAATCCTCCCTAAAGCGTGACACTCGCAAGTGTGTTATATACTTAGCATGGCAATGTTATTGCAACGATAAAACACAACAAAACAGCTTTCTATGTTGTTATCAAATAATTACGCAAGTTAGGAAAAGGCTTGCGTTCAACTTCACATAGAAATTTTTAGCGGTATGTTGAAACAATTTATGGTAGAGTTTGATTTGCCGGATCCGTTCCCGATAGAGTTCGTACAACGTATTCCGCAACAGCGCAACATGGTGAACTATATGTTGGCAGAGGGTAAGATTAAATCCTACTCTTTGTCATTGGATCGCAGCAAGCTGTGGAGTATTTTCGTAGCTGAATCTGAATTTGAGGTCATGGAACTGATTGCTCAATTTCCGCTATCTGACTGGATGCGTCCTAATATTCAAGAACTGATGTTCCACAATTCTTCAGATATGGTATTACAGTTTTCCTTGAATTGATTAGAACTACAAAGCGTTTTTTTGAAACATTTTTGCTTGTCCAATTGAGCTTGTCTTTTGGCAAACAGTTGAGTAAGAAAAGAGCAGCCTACTAGAAACTAGAGTAGAAACGTTAACTACTTGATATTCATGTGAGTGTAGGTGTTTGATTTGCTACTTGGTAACAAATCAAACACCCTTGAATTAAATAGTGCTATTTGATAATCACTAAATGCTTCATAATCACCTGCTCTTGCGTCTGTAACCGTATCCAGTAATCGCCAGATGAAAGTTCAAGTGATTGAAAATCAACAGTGTAGTCTCCACTTGATTTTGAATAACTTTGCTCCAAAGTGCGTAACAATCTACCCGTTTGGTCAAACAAAGATAGCGTAACATCGCTAGTGTAAGGCAAAGTATAGCGAATGAACGCATTGGTAGCCAACGGATTGGGTATCACTTGCAATTCTAAATCTGCATTTTTATCTGCTGCTTTTGTTTCACGGCTTTCAAGCGCATTAGCTACTATTGTTGTATTGGTAACTCTTATTTGAATAGTAGCTTCACCCATGTTGCTCTGATTGTCTGTGGCGACCGCTCGAAGTGTGTAAGTGCCAACTGCAAGATTGCGCAGTAAAGGATCATTTGCGCAGGTTTGCCCATTCGTAAGGGGGAAGTGTTTCTCTGCGCAGTGCTTGACCGTTTAAGTAGAGCTGTACGTTCGCAATACCGCCATCTGCATCTGAAGCATTCACTAGTACCATAAGATTTGTGCCAACTGGAAAGCTACTTTGGTTGCTAGGCTGCACAAAGGAGACCACAGGAAATGTGCTGGTGCTACCGCCGCTACCTGTAATTTGTATTTGAATGGAAGCCTCCCCTGTATTACCTTGATTGTCTGTGGCAACCGCTCGAAGCGTGTAAGTACCTGCCGCCATGTTGCGAAGTGCCGTATCATTTTGTGTAGATTTTCCCCATTCGTAAGGTGCGCCAGCTTCTCGACGTACCAAAATACCATTGAGGTACAAAACCACATCTCGAATAGTGCCGTCCGAGTCGCTGGCATCAACTAATACAAAAAGATTCGTGCCAGTTGGAAAAGATTGATTGTTGGCTGGCTGCGAAAAACTTACCGTTGGATTTTGGGAGGTATTAATGGTCTGCACTTGAATAGTAATGCTGGTTTCAGTAGTTGCGCTATCATCGTCCGTAGCAACGACTTTTAACGTATAAGTTCCTGCCGCTAAATTCTGCAACGCCGCGTCGGTTGTTCCCCAACTATATGGTGCTGTATTGTCTTGACGTACCAAAGTATTGTTCAAAAATAATCGAACATGAGCAATGGTACCATCTGTATCTGACGCATTTGCGTTTACCGTTAGATTAGTCCCCACTGGAAAAACTTGTTCGTTAGTGGGAGCAGTGAATGCTACACTTGGTGGCATGTTGGAGCTCGCAGTACCTATGTTTATCATAATCGTACTTTCTCCTGTATTGCCTTCACTGTCTTCTGCAACGGCTCGAAGCGTATAAGTGCCTGCTGCCATGTTGCGAAGTGCTGTATCATTTTGTGTAGATTTTCCCCATTCGTAAGGTGCGCCAGTTTCAAAGCGAACGAGTTGATTGTTTAGGTACAAAGCCACTCTTCGTACTCCTTTATCGTCGGAAGCATTCACTTTTACGTAAAGATTCGTGCCTACTGGAAGTTGCGCCTGTTGGGTAGGTTCTGTAAAACTAACCGTTGGCGAGGTATTACTAGTAGCGGCAATCTGGATATTAATACTGGTCTCCGCAGTCGCGCCTAAGTTATCCGTGACCACTGTGCGTAAAGTGTAAGTACCCACTTGCAGATTTTGCAATAACGCATCACCTGTTCCCCAACTGTACGGTGACGCATTGTCTTGTCGAACCAATTGATTGTTTAAAAATAGGCGGACATGAGCCACACTTCCATCCGAATCGTTTGCATCGGCAGTTACCGTGAGGTTAGTGCCTACTGGGAATTGCTGGTTATTAGCAGGAGTAGTAATGGTGACTACTGGCAGTACATTCGATTGCTGTCCAGTAACTGTAATATTGATGCTAGTCTCAGCAGTTAATCCTCTATTATCTGTGGCTAGGATTCGGAGTAAGTAAGTACCCACTTGCAGATTTTGTAATAACGCATCACCTGTTCCCCAACTGTATGGTGACGCATTGTCTTGTCGAACCAGTTGATTATTTAAGAATAGGCGGACATGAGCTATACTTCCATCTGAATCGTTTGCGTTGGCAGTTACTGTGAGGTTAGTGCCTGCTGGAAATTGCTGGTTATTAGTAGGTGATGCGAAACTAAGGGTTGGTGGCACATTAGGCTGCCCGTTGATGACTGTTATATTGATACTGGTCTCTCCTTTCGCGCCTTTGTCATCAGTGGCGACTGCTCGCAAGGTGTAGTTGCCAATTTGTAAATTGCGCAAAGCAATATCGTCTGCGCCCCATTCATAAGGTGGAGCAAGTTCTTGTCTTACCAGTTGGTTGTTCAAATAAAGTTCCACGTTGTTAATCGTTCCATCGCTGTCAGTAGCATCCACCTGAACTGCTAAATTTGTACCTACTGCGAACTGCTGCAAGTTGACTGGCTTGGTAAAAGCTACGATTGGTGGCACGTTCACTTTGACTACAACAATTCTGATGCTGGTTTCAGAAGTAGCTGCTTCGTTGTCAGTAGCTACTGCCCGAAGATTATAGTTGCCTGGTTGAAGATTTTGTAATAATGGATCGTTTGTTCCCCATTGATAGGGCGGTGTGGTGATTTGTCTGATTAATTGCTCATTGAAAAATAGACGCACGTTGGCTATGGAGCCGTCGCTGTCATTAGCAATAACTCCCACATTTAGGTTAGTGCCTGATGTGATTTCTTGACCGTTAGTTGGTGTAGAGAAAGCTAAGGTGGGTGCTTGATTCGTGCGCACCACTTGAATTACAATACTGCTTTCGGTAGTTGACCCCTCATTGTCGGTGGCTAAAGCGCGAAGGACATAAGTACCAATAGAAAGATTTTGTAACAAAACATCGTTAATTCCCCACTGATAGGGCGCATTAGCATCTTGTCGGACTAGTTGGTTATTCAAAAACAAGCGCACATGAGCGATTGCACCATCGGCATCAGCAGCATTGACATTCACACTCAAAGTTGTACCGGCTGGGAACTCCTGTAAATTCCTAGGAGAAACAAAAGAAACAGTGGGCGGGACATTCATATCTTCTACGGTAATTGTGATAATTTCTTCATCCGTAGCTCCTTCGTTATCCAATGCCACAGCCCTTAAAGTGTAAGTGCCAGGGGTTAAGTTATTCAAAAGTGGAAAATTACTGCCCCATTCGTAGGGTGCAATGATGTCTTGTCCAAGTAATTGGTTGTTTAAAAAGAGGGTAACACTTGCAATAGTGCCATCGTTGTCAATGGCTTCTACGCTTACTCTTAAATTGGTGCCTTCAGGGAAGATTTGTTGCTGAGCTGGCGATGAAAGGATACCACAGGTGCGCGATTGACTCTCACGACGTTTATGGTGACAGATGTTTCTCCTGTTAGTCCGTTATTGTCCATAGCTACTGCACGAAGAGTGTAGGTACCAGCGCGGAGATTTTGCAGCAAAGCATCGTTGAAGCCCCATTGGTAAGGCGCACTAATGTCTTGGCGCACTAATTGTTCATTCAGAAACAGTCTAACATTTGCTACCGCACCATCGCTATCTGTTGCATTGACGTTGACAGTCAGCGTAGTTCCTTCTGGGAAACTTTGACCATTTAAAGGGCTGATGAAGGCAACACTAGGGGCGGTATTAGTACGCTGCACGGTGAAAGAAATGGTAGTTTCTGCTGTAGCGCCTTTGTTGTCAGTAGCCACAGCACGAAGTGTATAGCTACCAACTTGTAAGTTGTTTAACGCCGGGTCATCTTGTGTATTCCTACCCCATTCATAAGGCGCAACAAAGTCTTTCCTTATTGATTGCCCATTTAAGTATAGTTCCACGCTACTTACTGTACCATCTACATCTTTTGCACCAATATTGACGTAAAGGTTCGTACCTGCTGGAAAGGTTTGTTGGTCTGATGGTGTATCAAATTGAACAGTTGGCGGAAAGTTGGTGCGAATGACTTGTATTGTGATATTTGCCTCATTATCATCGCCATCATCATCGGTTGATCATCGGGGGCTATCAGGCGGTGCAGGATTCTGCTTCACGTAACGAGACAAAGCGCGAATTACGAGCTGGAGAGCATCCTCAACGAGTACATGACGCTGACCGGTGAACCGACCCCGTACGATAATCGTCCCGACATGATGACGAA
>JAAUTG010000088.1 GCA_012031785.1 Saprospiraceae bacterium
AAAAATTGGTTTAGTATTTAGTTGTTTGGTCGTTTTCGTAGTCACAATGGTGAATAATGAAATACTGTATTATCAGTTATTTGTTCATTACGCTATAAAAATTACCAAACAGCATCTAAATTTTGAAGTCACAGAATGTAGGTAACTTAAGATTACTTTTCTGCAAAAAAAAACATATTTTGAGAAAACGATGCAGGCAGATTCGATATAAGTCGAGTTTGCCTGTCTTTTTTGTGGCACACTGCCAATGAGACATAAAAAAAAGGCGACCAACCTTGTCGTATCGCCTTGTAAAAAAGAAATCACCCGATTGTTTACTCTTTAACTGTATAAGCTGATGAGGAATAGTTCTTATTGATTCTCCACAAAATTAAATATTATTTTGTAAATGTAAAGTAAAGATTAAATTTTTACACTCATAAAATAAAAAATTATCTTATCGTGTAAGGTGGTTTTAATAAAATAAAAGTTATAAAAAATTGAGAACCAATTTTTTATAACTTTTTATTGTAAACTGTAAGAATTACAAAATTAGTGACTAGAAGAATGATAGCCTTAAAGGTCAATGCAAATTCATGGCTTCACAACTGATAGCAACCACCAATTTTTAGTTTTTTTGCATCTGACGGAGTATCAAACTGCAGAATATTTGGCAGTTTTTCGACCATTTCGCGCCTGCCTTATCCGAGCAGGCGTTTTTCTAGTTTTGGTAACGTCGTTTTTGTGTTTTAATAATAGAGTTAGCACTTACAAAGATTGGGTTTGAGCCTATTTTAAATAATCAGAGATAGAAGCCCAAGTGCTGATGCTAGTCAATTTTTCCCTTGCAAGAAGTCTAAATACTTCTGTAAGTCTTTGTATTGACTAGCGTATTTGGGCACTTCGTTGGGTGAAATAGGTGTATTTTGAAAAAACGGAACGATAGTGGCTTTTGGGTATGTACTTTGAATTTCTTTGAGCCATTCCAAAGCAGTGCTAAACGTTTGAAATTGTCCAATATAATAATCGTACCATTTGCTATCCAAAGAAGGTTGAACAAGTGGATTTGGATAGTTGGGAAGTATAATTTTGGTGTCATAAGTACCTGAACGAGCGAGCAGAACGCGGTAGTACAAATCCTTGAGCGTATTGTTTTTACTGAATTGTTGAAGGAGTTGATTTTGCTGGTACTGGCGAACATCTGCAAAAAATACGGCTATCGCATTGGGGATTATTTTTTCTTGTAAACGCACCCAGTAAATATCTTTCCCGCCTTGTCCTTCCCAAGCGTCTGACACAAAAAAAGCAGTTTGTCCATCTTGTGTCAAGGTGAAATGTAGTTCATTTGCAGGGGTATTTATCAAAGCACCCAAGTTTTGAGGTTCACTCCAAAGTGCTTGTTCGTCTTGATATTGACTGCGTAGTATATCGTATTTTCCGATACTGGCATAAATGTGGTTGGAAGAAAAAAACAGAGTGTGTCCATCTTTGAATAAAAAAGGATGAATTTCGTCGCTGGGAGTATTGATTTTTGACCCAAGATTGATTGGAGCATTCCAAACTCCCTGCCTTTGTTGGACGTAGTAAATATCGAAACCTCCAAATCCAGGTAGTTGATTGCTAGAAAACAGCAAGGTAGAATCGTTGAAGATGAAAATGTTACTACTCCAATCAGTAATCGTGCTAGGAAAATAATTTTTATTCGGATTCGTACCAGTATGTTTCCACGTACTATCCTGCCAGTAGAAAAAGGTTGTCCCGTTTTCTGCAAACCCAATTCCTACTTCGTTGGCAGTTGTATTGACTGTGCCTTCCATCAATGTAATTTGACTAGGGAGTGTTTGAGGCGTTTCTGCTTGAAAAATATCTTGGTTGCCATTTCTGTTTGAGGTGAAATAAAGGCGATTAGGAAAGTTAGGGCTAACCAAAGGATATTCTTCATGGTGAAGTGTATTCAAAGTAATTGGTAGTATGGTGATGGTGGATTGATACTGGTTGAGGCGCATCCCATACGCGCATTGTAGAAGCTCTAGTTTTGCTTTTTCTAAAAAGGGGTGATTGGGTTTTGCCTTTTTTAAAAATAGCTTGTAGTTCTCAACTGCTTTTGTATAATTTTTTTGTGCATAAAGGATTCTTGCTTCGTAGAAACTGGCTTCTAGTGGAAATTTAGTAGGTTCATTTTTTAATAAGTTTAGGTATAAATTGGCTTCATTCATCAGGTTTAGGTGGTAGGCACATATAGCTAACTGTAGGAGGGACTTTTGTTCGGGGCTTTCAGCGTAGTATTTTTTTAGACTAGAGTAGGCTTCTTCGTATTTTTTGTCTTTGAATAGTTGCTCTCCCAATTGTTTATAGTAAGCAGTAGTTTGGGTAAAGCTCTGTCCACATATCAACAACAGCAATACGACTAGCCAGTTACCACTTTTATTGTGCATTATTTTTGGTATGTTTTGCATGGTTGATTTATTTTTACTGGTTTTATGTACTATGTTAAATATTATATGGGGAGCATGAAAACGGAGGTTGTTCAGAATAATTATTTCAGGTAAAGCAAAGGGCGAAAAATAAATGGCGTAATGTCAGTTCGTAACCATGTATTTTTTTTAGTGATACCCATTTAATTCTTTGACAGTTTGGCAACGTGTTACCTAAAAACTGTCAAAGAACTAAATTTTAACAACTAATTTGATTTGAATATCAACGTTAAATGGTTCTGTTTATATCAAACTGCTCTAAATAGTCCCCTATTCGACGCAAAAACGAACCACCTAAAAATCCATCTACCACTCTGTGGTCATAAGAAAGGGACATAAACATCAATTGACGAATAGCAATCATGTCACCATAAGCGGTTTCTACCACAGCAGGCTTTTTACGAATTGCACCAACCGCTAGAATTGCGACTTGTGGCTGGTTGATAATAGGTGTGCCCATTACGTTGCCAAATGTTCCCACATTTGTTAATGTGAAAGTACCATCTTGAATTTCCTCTGGTTTGAGTTTGTTATTTCTTGCTTTGTTGGCAAGGTCATTGACTTCTTTAGTAAGCCCGAGTAAGTTCAAACGGTCTGCATTTTTGATAACTGGCACAATCAAATTACCACTTGGTAGTGCGGTTGCCATACCAATATTGATGTACTTTTTCTTCAAAATAGTGCTTCCTTCCACAGCCACGTTAACCATTGGAAAGTCCAAAATAGCTTTTGCAACCGCTTCAATGAAGATGGGCGTAAAGGTGATTTTTTCTTGGTGTTGCTTTTGGAAACTGTCTTTGACGCGCTCCCGCCACTGTACGATGTTGGTTACGTCCACTTCCACAAAAGAGGTGACGTGTGGAGAAGTTTGTTTAGACATTACCATGTGGTCTGCAATTAGGCGGCGCATTCTGTCCATTTCAATAATTTCCACATTTCCATCTGTTGAGTAAGTTGGCTTGGAAGGCGCGCTAATAGGTTGCACAGGGGGAGCAGTAACTGGTGCTACTGGTGAGTCCTGACGATGCTCTAGGTATGCCACAATATCTTTTTTGGTGACGCGACCTTGTGCGCCTGAACCTTCAATTTGCGCTAGTTCTGTTAAACTGATACCTTCTTGACTGGCGATAGTTCTCACTAATGGAGAGTAAAATCTACCTTTTTCGTCCGTGACGGGTACTTTAATTTCTAGCGTTTCTTCCTCACTTAGATTAGTAAATTCATTTTCTACTTTGGCAGCGACCATAGGTTTTAGGGTTTCCATTGGCGCGCTGTTCACTATTTCACCATTGGTACTGATGTACGCAATTGTTTTTCCGACTGATACGACATCGTTTTCGCGGAATAAAATATCTGTGAGGATACCACTGCTAGGTGACGGCACTTCTGAATCTACTTTGTCAGTAGCAATTTCAAGGATGGTTTCATCCTCTTTTACATAGTCTCCAATATTTTTTACCCATTTTAAAATGGTTGCTTCGATGATACTTTCGCCCATTTTGGGCATTATTAGTTCAATTTTTGCCATAAGCCTATATTTTGTCGCTCTTTTATTAATAACTCACGTTGCGCAACTGGTTATCGGGTTATTTGTTTGAAGGATTATTTGATAGTGTGCTATTTTAAATCTTCCCCATATTTTATCGTAAAACAACGGAAAGCTAACTGTAATAATATCAGCCACTAATCACTCTAGCAAATAACCACTTGCATACGCCTTTGTTGTATAGCCCAGTTTCCGCTCCTTATCCTTTAACGAGTTGCTTCTGTGCTATTCCCTTGCAACCAAGGTTCAACACTTAGACATTTGTAATTGTATTAGGTTGAAATAATTATAGACATCTAAAAGTAACAAAGATAAATTTCATTTTGTGCCCAATAGTTTTCGCTTTACCATACCCCAATATCTTCTATCTTGCATAGCATCTGCTGGACTAGCTAAAAACCAGTCTTTGAGTACCTCAAAAGTAACTTTTTTTCTTGTCTGAAAAAACTTGTCGCAACTGAATGTCATAAGCAATTTCTAGTTCTAAACGCTTTTGATCATCAGAAGGCAGATGCAGTGCGTATTTTCGAGCAATTTCCACTACTTCATAAAAGCCTTTCCATTGATATTTCGCAGTTTTAGCATGTTCATCCAAACGATAAAAATAGGTGGGATAATCTGTGAAAAAAGTGTTGGGTTGTAACAAAGCCGCACGAATGTACCAATCTAAATCCATTCCGTAATGTAAAGTTGCGTCAAAATAGCCTACTTTTTCAAATAAAGCACGAGAAAAAAATACAGACTGTGAAGGAATAATGTTGTTCACATCTTTGAAAAAACGCAATAATTTGGATGCACTTAGTGGGTGTATATTTTTGCTAACACGCAAGGTGGCATCTTCAACGTTTTTTCCTACATAGCCTTGGCTACCAAAGATAAAATCCTGATGATCTACTTTAGAAAAAATCTGACAAAAAGTATCCTTCAAATAACCATCATCGGAGTTCATGAACGCCAACCAGTCACCTGTGGCGCGTGCCAATCCTTTATTGATGGCATCGGATTGTCCTTTATCAGGTTCACTCACCCAGTAATCAATATGAGCATTGTAGGCTTGCAATATTTCTACTGTGTTATCTTTGCTACCTCCATCAATAATAATGAGTTCTAAGTTGGGGTAATTTTGTAATAAGATAGAGCGCAGTGTTTCTTCAATATATTGCCCTTGATTATAGCTGGGTATGACAATGGAGAGCTTTTTCCAATCTCTATTTTGAGCATATTGACTTGGTAATGTGGCACTATGCCAAAACCAACCTTTTTTTTGAGCAGCCAATGAAGGTAGTTGGTGCAGTAAATTTTCCAACTTTTTATGTTTGTATGTTAATTTTTGTAATATGCAAAGTCGTTATTCCATCCCTTTGTATCCAAAGCTATGGAATAGATAATACATAAATGAATAATTTACTTTTACAACTTATTCATTATCAAGCAACAGCATCGTATTTTTTCACTTATAATTGACACCTCATGCTATGCAACTGATTATTTGTGTGTAGGTTATTTAATGAGGTTCTTTTTTGAACCTGCTGAAGGAACAGGGAAGTTAACGATGTAACACCAGTTCCTAATTACCTAAGCAAATGACCAATCCAACAGATAATCAACTGCATAATATCAGTTACAGCTTATCATTATCCTATCAGTTCCCCATATCAGATAAGAACTTCAATCGTACTAATTGAATTTCTTCTACTGTAATATCGTCTTCCTTCAAGGCTTCATAAGCAGTTTGGAGGGCATCTGTACTAGCACCCATAAAATAATCTAAAATATCTTCCCTCACACCATCGTCAATTTTTTCTTCTAGGAAGTAATCAATATTTAATTTTGTACCCGCCATCACGATTGCATCCAGTTCTTCCATTAGTTCTTCCATACTTAGGCTACTGGTTTTAGCGAGTTCATCCAAAGGCATCTTTCGGTCAATACCTTGAATAATACTGATTTTAACTTTTGATTTATTAGCTACTTGTTTGATTACAAAATCCGTAGGGCGGTCAATATCATTTTCTTCTACGTATTTTTTTATCAGTTCCAAGAAAGGTTTGGCGTATCGAGTTGCTTTGCCCTTGCTTACACCAGTCACTTTAGTCATATCTTCCATCGTGATTGGATATTGAGTAGCCATATCCGCTAAGGAAGGGTCTTGAAAAATGACAAACGGAGGAATATCACGTCTTTTAGCTTCTTGCTTGCGAAGGTCTTTGAGTAATTTCATCAAAGTTTCGTCTAGCACAGATGGTTTGCCATTGGCATCGTCATCAAATTCGTCAGTTTCAGTTTGGTAGTTGTGGTTCAAGGAAATAGGGAAACTATATGGCGATTTGATGTATTCTTTGCCTTTTGTGGTCAGTTTTAACACGCCATAAGTTTCAATGTCCTTGTACAGCATTCCATTAAGCATCCCCTGACGAAAAATGGAGAACCAAAAATTTTCATCTTGGGTTACTCCAATACCGAAAAGTTCTTTTTTATCGAACTTAAAGTCTTTCATTTCTTTGGTTGCTTTACCCTGTACGAATTCTACCAGCGTTTTAATAGGGTAGTTTTCGTTCAAGGCAGCTACTGACTTTAATGCTTGATGCAATTGGGCTTTGGCTTCTAGTTTTTCGCGTGGATAGCGACAGTTGTCACACATATCTTTGCATTGGGTATGGTCGTACTCCTCTCCAAAATAATGCAACAGAAATTTTCTTCTACAAGCAGTGGTTTCGGCGTAAGCAATCACTTCATCCATTAATTGCATACTCATTTCGCGCTCTGCCACAGGTTTATCGCGTAAGAATTTTTCGAGTTTGAAAATGTCTTTGTAAGAGAAATAAGCCACACAATCTCCCACCAATCCGTCTCTCCCTGCTCGTCCTGTTTCTTGATAGTAGTTTTCAATACTTTTAGGCATATCATAGTGAATCACAAACCGAACGTCTGGCTTGTCAATTCCCATTCCAAAAGCAATAGTAGCTACAATTACGTCCACTTCTTCCATCAGAAAGTCGTCTTGGGTTTTGGAGCGCGTTTTAGCATCCAAACCTGCGTGGTAAGGTACTGCTTTTACATCGTTGACGTTGAGTATTTGTGCAATTTCTTCTGTGGACTTGCGGCTTTGAACATATATAATACCAGATTGACCAGGACGTTCTTTGATGAACTGAACAATATTTTTTAGTACTTGGTCTTTTTTACCTTTAGGTCGGACTTCATAATAAAGGTTCTCTCGGTTGAAGGAAGAAACAAATTTTTCTTCGTTCGCCATATTGAGGTTTTTTACGATGTCTGACTGTACTTTTGGAGTAGCAGTTGCGGTGAGTGCGATAGTAGGAATTTCCTTAGAAATAGCTTCTATCATGTCCTTGATGCGACGATATTCAGGGCGAAAGTCGTGTCCCCATTCCGAAATACAATGCGCTTCGTCCACCGCTACAAATGAAACATTGACTTGTTGAAAAAACTCAATATTTTCATCTTTAGTCAATGTTTCTGGCGCAATGAAAAGTAATTTAGTTTTTTTATCTACAATGTCTTGTTTCACTTTTCTCATTTGAGTTCGGCTTAACGACGAATTGAGAAAATGGGCTACTTCGTCGTCTTGGCTATGTCCTCGTATGGAATCTACTTGATTTTTCATCAGCGCAATAAGTGGCGAGATGATAATGGCAGTACCTTCCACCATCAGTGCGGGTAGTTGGTAGCAAAGCGATTTCCCACCACCAGTTGGCATAATAACAAAGGTATCTTGCCCGTCGAGTAAGCTTTTGATAATGTCTTCCTGATTACCCTTAAACCCATCGAATCCAAAATATTTCTGTAATGATTCGTGAAGAAGTTCACTTGTCACAGTCATGGATATTAATCTTTTCAATTATCTCGTAAAAAAAATATTTCTGTTTGTTTCCTGACCCTACGCATTGCACTACTATCGCTTTTGTTCTAGCCTTAAAAAAGACTAGTAGTCTCAATAGCGTAACCTGTTTTTTGACTATTAATTTTTAGCTTAGTTACCTTATAATTAATTAGTAATCAGTTAATAACAAATAGTCAATTGCATTGTCAGCTATGTATCATTTACGCCAAAGCGACCACCCGAAGTTATTTCATTTGCACGGTTGCGATAACAACAACGCTAAAAATATCGCAATCACTAATAAAATACCATCTGGTGTTCTCAGTTTAGCGTAATTTCGCTTTTCATTACTTTAACTTCAAAGTTACGTTTTGGCAACTACAAATCATAAAAAAATGTTTTTTCGTATGACTTACTAAATCGGTTTATGGAAATTCAAAGAACTTAACTTGTTGATAATAGGTTCAGTTGGTAGTTTAAGTAAGGGTAATTATTAAAGCGACATTGCTAAAACGTGAATTTCATAAACACTGGTAGTTTTTCAATTTTACTAGTGTCGCTTAATTAATGACCCTACTACTAATAGTGTAGTAGCTGATAAATACACCATAAATAAACGTATCGCCAACGGTGAATCACATAACTAATCAAGGCTTTTTAAAAAAGCAGCCAAAAATAAATAAACATTATGACATTTTCCAATGATATTGTCATTAAAACTGCGTTGGAGACGTTAAAAATTGAATGGGAGACAGATTCAAGGACTGGAAGCCAGTATTAATGCGTCCTTTGTGGAAGTAGTACAAGTTGATGTACGAATGCAAAGGAAGAATTATTGTAACAGGTATAGGTAAAAGTGCTATTGTCGGGAAAAAAATAGTCGCTACCCTTAATTCTACTGGCACGCCATCTATCTTTTTACACGCCGCAGATGCTATCCACGGCGATTTGGGTATGATACAGTCCACTGATTTAGTGCTATGTATTTCAAAAAGTGGCGACACCGCAGAGATTAAGGTACTCGTTCCAATACTAAAACATTTAGCAGGTACTTTAGTTGCCATGGTTAGCAACACCCAATCTTTTTTAGCTTATCAAGCACATCATATCCTACACACTCCTGTACCTAGGGAGGCCGATCCAAATAATTTAGCACCAACTGCCAGCACGATTGCCCAGATGGCAATGGGAGATACCATCGCCATGGCATTGCTTGCGTTAAGAGGATTTTCAGCAAATGATTTTGCCTTATTTCATCCTGGTGGTTCGTTGGGTAGGCAATTGTATTTGCGCGTCAGCGATTTATTTATTTTACATGAGCGCCCGGCTGTTCCACTAGAGGCAACCATTCGTGAAACTATTATTGAAATTACATCGAAACGCCTAGGCTGTACAGTCGTGACGGACGAATTGGGGCGAGTATGTGGCATCATTACAGACGGGGATTTGCGCCGAATGTTAGAACGCGAATCTGAGGTAACTCCATTGCGAGCGAAAGACATTATGACGCACTATCCAAAACATATTCCCAAAGACGCGCTTGCGGTAGTCGCCTTAAAAAAATGAGAGCGCACAGCATTACTCAATTGGTAGTTATGGAGGAGGAAAAGTACGTCGGTATTGTTCACTTGCATGACTTGCTCAAAGAAGGAATTGTATAAGTGAGTAAATTATAAGTAAGAAGTCTGCGATTTGCTATCGAATGATTTGTAGAACTAAAATGATAATTAATTTTTATTTGTCTCTGAGAGAAACTGGGAGGCTGCTTCACTTTTCATATCATCATGCCTTTTCGCATTACCATAAAGCTGGATTATACAGAGTACGCCATGACTTTACTAAAACTGTTTTGCTAATGCTGTTTTCATTTGGTGATGCAAGATTACAAGAATTTGGTCGTACTTATGTCATCGCTATAAGTGAGGTGGCGGTTTGTGGATGTGATTGGTAGGATTTTTACAGTAGCTGGTCTTAGAGATTTGAAAAAGAATACCGTTCTTTGTACAAAAGAAAATATGTATGAACTGATAAAATACGCAGAGGAGTATGATGTTTTAATGAACGCATTTTTTGCAGGTATCGTGATCTGTCTTTCTGTCATTTCCCTCATACAGTACAACCTCAACAAGGATATATTTTTTTTATTCTTCTTTCTATTTTTGGTTTCGCTTCTTATTTCATTAGATGATTTGTCTATTACGGGGCGTTTTAATTATATATTTGGAGGACTCGCTTTTTTATTTTATGTGCTATGTATTGATGAGGCTCTACTGATTTCAAAAGGCAAGAAACGATCTCGTAGGTTTTCTACTTATGTTTCGGTTTATACCATCTTTTATCTTATTACTATGACTATCATTGAGTTAGGACACTTCAATATGAAATATGTCGTGACTAAGGCATTCATGGTTTCTATGCTTATTATTATTGCTATTGTTTGATAAGTATAAGCGACTCAATGACCATGTAATTTCTAAATTTATTTATTTAGCTATTTTGATTATAGGAATTGGATTGATTGTAGATAATTTGATTATTAATAATAATCAAATTTCTTTTACCCTGTATGTTTCAGTCATCATTGGTGTCTTTCTTACGATTGCGCCACGTATGAATTTGGTTTATAAGACCCGCTTATTTAAAGCAGAATATGATGCTTTAAAAGCACAGATGAATCCTCATTTCATGGGAAATTGCTTTAATAGTATCATTAATTTGGTAGAGAAAAGTGAAAATGACAAAGCTACACACTATCTAACCACACTTTATGGGCTTTTCCAGAAAATGATTGAAAAATCGGAGTCTGGATTAATTCCGATTAGCCAAGAAATTGAAATTTGTCAGAGGTACTTAGCCTTGGAAGAACTTCGATTTGAAGCTGATTTTAATTACCAAATTACATGTAAAAACGATGTGGACAACAACTTTTATATTCCACCACTTTTGTTACAACCTTTACTTGAAAACGCTATACTTCACGGCTTGCGTCCCAAGCAAGGAGATAAACAAGTAAACTTGAATATCGAACAAAATAAACATAAAGTAATCTGTGTGGTAGAGGACAATGGGGTAGGTCGTCAAGAAGGTGTTGCTCCATTACCCTCTGGTCGTCAACCGATGGGTATTCGAAATATTCAAGAGCGATTGAGATTATTTAAAAAATTATACCACGTCAAAAATCAATTTTACATCGAAGATAAGCAAAACGAGTATGGAGAAAAACTCGGTACAAAAGTTACTATCGAATTTGAATGGCGAAACCAAGGCAAAAAATTAAACGCAATCAGATTCAACAGTATTTATAAATTTTTACAAAGTCTAATATAGATAAAACGCTATTTTGTTTATTTTCCAGAATAATTTATTAAAAACTGAAAAATAGCCAAATAAAACTATTTTTTTTTAAAATTAACCCACATCATGGCAGGTAACGAATTTAACTAGTATAAGAACCTAACTTTAAAATTATGTTGAAAACAATAATTATAGATGACGAAAAACACGCCACAGAGCGTATTGAGCGAGCTTTACAGAAAACTTGTCAATCGCAAGTGGAGATTATTGCAATTTTCAATTCTTCTGTAGAAGCATTAAAAGCCTTGCCGACACTTCGTCCAGACCTTTTATTTTTAGACGTACAAATGCCAATCATCACTGGATTTGAATTATTAAAAATACTAAATGGACAGTTAAACGCTTCCGTTATTTTTGTTTCTGGTTATCAGGAATACGCCATCAAAGCCTTTCAATTTAACGCCACAGATTATATTCTAAAGCCTGATTTACAAGGAATCGCACAAGCTGTTCAGCGCATCATAGACCATCGCCAAATCTATGAACAACCCCTTCCACTATCTGCACTGATAGATCAAGTTATTCATATTCCTATTAGCCTCAAACATGAAATTCACTTGGTTGCCGTTGACCAAATTATGTATTGTATCGCTAATAACACAGTCACTAACATCTACCTTGATAATAAAAAAGTGTTAGAGACCACAGAAAATTTAGGTAAACTCGCAGAACGCCTAAATATCTACCACAGCGAACAATTTTTTAGAATTCACAACTCTTATATCGTACAACGTAAATTCATAGAATCCATACAAAAGGGAGAAAACGTAGAAGTGAAAATGCGCAACAACTACCACTTAAAAAGTGGCAAAACTGAGAAAAGAGGCTTTTCTGCGCTGGATTTATTACAAAGAATTACGTTAAGCATTTAGATATTACAATTCCTTCAAGCTACTTATAATATGTTATGCAGTTTGCTATTTGTTATCTGATTTGCTTTTTGCTTATCTCGAAGATGGCTCATATTTATTCCTAATAAAAACATCCTAAATCGAGTTGATTCAGATATTTTTGTAAGGATAACTTTAAGTAAGGAGCTTGATAATTTCTGAATTGATTTCTAACTTTGAAATTATGTAAACCATAACCAAGTAATAAGGTCTAATCAACTTCACCGAAAAGCATTTTTTTTTCCTCCACGGATAGTATTTTTCTTTTTCTTTTTTACTTTAGCCCAAATTATATTAGTGGCATCAAAAAGTCACTTGCTGCCTGTGCAGCGAACTGTTAGTATTACAAAATCAAACAAAGTATCAACAAACAGATGCTTTAATTACTAAATTTTATTTACAATGAAACAACACTTCACACTAATCTTACTGATTCTTTTATGGAGTATTGCCGTTGGAACGGCTCAAAAAATAGACACCGACCAACTCAAAGGATTAAAAATCAGAAACATCGGTCCGCGGGGATGAGTGGTCGCGTCACAGCAATTGATGTGGACTTGAGCGATTCAGATCGTATTTACGTCGGCACGGCTTCGGGCGGAGTCTGGTTATCTGAAAATGGTGGTACCACCTGGACACCGATTTTGATGAGCAGCCTTTGCAATCCATCGGAGCTATCGCCATCAACCAGAGCAATCCCGATGAAATTTGGGTAGGCACGGGTGAAGGCAATCCACGCAACTCGCAAAATAGCGGGGAAGGTATTTACAAAAGTTTGGACGGTGGCAAAACTTGGAAGAAAATGGGTTTGGAAAAGACCAAAACCATCCACCGCATCATCATTCACCGCGATAACCCAAATGTGGTTTATGTAGGCGCGCAAGGTTCAGCATGGGGACCGAACGAAGAGCGTGGGATTTTTAAAACTACGGATGGCGGTAAAACTTGGGAAAAAATCCTATACGTCAACAACGAAACGGGCTGCGCTGATTTTGTGGTTGACCCTAGCAATCCAAACAAAATGATTGCTGCTATGTGGGAATACGGTCGCAAGCCTTGGACGTTTAACTCTGGTGGTAAAGGTTCGGGAATCTATGTAACCCAAGATGGGGGCAACACTTGGGAGCGTCGTAACGAAAAAGATGGTTTGCCAAAAGGAATTTTAGGACGTACAGGGTTAGCTATCGCACCGTCCAATCCGAA
Organism: Saprospiraceae bacterium; assembly: GCA_012031785.1. Taxonomy (GTDB): domain Bacteria; phylum Bacteroidota; class Bacteroidia; order Chitinophagales; family Saprospiraceae; genus JAAUTG01. The sequence continues at coordinate 13,291 of JAAUTG010000088.1, forward strand.
TGTAGTTTATGCGCTAATTGAAGCTAAAGAAAATGGCTTTTACAAGTCAACAGATGGGGGTAAAACGTGGAAAATGACAGCCGATGAAAAACAAGAAATCGGTAATCGCCCATTCTATTACTACGAAATTTATGTAGATCCGCAAAACGAAAACCGTGTATATAGCTTGTATTCACTGGTTTCAAGAAGCGAGGACGGCGGAAAAACGTTCCAAGTTATTCTTCCTTATTCTGGGGTACATCCCGACCACCACGCTTTTTGGATTCATCCAAATGATCCGAGCTACATCATTGAGGGGAATGACGGTGGTTTAAATATTTCCAGAGACAAAGGCAAATCTTGGCAATTCATCAACAGCTTACCTTTGGCGCAATTTTATCATATCAGCTACGATATGAGCTATCCTTACAACGTGTCAGGAGGTATGCAAGACAACGGCTCTTGGGTCGGTCCGAGCCAAGTCTGGAAAAATGGTGGTATCCGCAACAACGACTGGCAAGAAGTCTATTTTGGCGATGGTTTTGACGTGTTGTTCCATCCTAAAGATAGCCGTTACATCTATGCGATGTCGCAGGGCGGTAACTTAGGGTTTGTGGATCGCACGACGGGTAAAGGTAAATTCATCAAACCCATTCATCCAGAAGGCACGGAGTTGCGTTTCAACTGGAACGCAGGTATTGCACAAGACCCTTTCAACGATTGTGGCGTGTACTATGGCAGCCAATTTTTGCACAAAAGTTTGGATTGTGGAGAAAGTTGGACGATTATTTCTCCTGATTTGACTAGCAACGATACCACAAAGCAGCAACAGCATAAGAGCGGTGGTTTAACCATTGACGATACGAATGCAGAAAATCATACCACGATTCTTGCCATTGCGCCAAGCCCATTGGATGAAGGCGTGATTTGGGTCGGTACGGATGACGGTAATTTACAAATCACAAAGGATGGCGGTAAAACTTGGACAAATGTAGCCTCGAACTTACCGACCGTGAAAGCAGGTTCTTGGATTCCTTACATCGAAGTATCCAAGAAAACGCTGCCGAAGCCTTCATCATCGTCAACGATTATCGCCGCAACGACTGGCGACCAATGGCATTTCATACCAACGATTTCGGCAAAACGTTCCGCCGTATTGTGGATGAAAAACAGGTGCAAGGACACGCACTCTCCATCGTTCAGGACTTGGTAGAACCAAATTTGCTGTGGTTAGGTACGGATTATGGTTTATACTTCACCATTGATGGCGGCAAAAATTGGAATAAATGGATGAACGGCTATCCATCGGTTTCGACTGCTGATATGAAAATCCATCCCCGCGAACACGACTTGATTATCGGTACTTTCGGGCGCGCTGCTTGGATTTTGGATGACATTCGCCCTTTCCGCGAAATGGCACGCAGCAAAGGCGAAGTGCTTAATCAAGCCTTCAAAGTGTTTGAAGCACCAGATGCTTATTTGGCGTACAACCGTTCTTACGACGGGATGCACTTCCCTGCCGATGCAGAATACGAAGGACAAAATCGCCAGCGAGGAGCGATGATTACTTTGTGGTCGAAACCTACGCCTAAAAAAGACGAAGCAACCGACAAAAGCAAGGACAGCAAAGGCAAATCCGACGACAAACTTAAAGTGCAGGTGATGGACGAAAGTGGAAAATTGGTGCGTAGTTTTAGTACCAAAATTGATACGGGCATCACGCGCATTTACTGGAATATGAGTAAGGACGGTGTGCGTTTTCCAAGTCGCCAAGAAGCGAAACCCGACGACGATTTGCCTTCTGGTGCTACTGTTTTGCCCGGCAAATACAAATTGGTATTCACCTACAACAACTACAAGGATTCCACTACCATCAACGTGCGCTTCGACCCGCGCTTGAATGAGAAAGACTACGATTTAAAAGCCATCGCTGCCAACTACGACGCTTACTACGAAGTGGTAAAGAAAGCGACCCAAGGTTTTGAAAATATCCAACAAGCAAAGAAAACCATCCAACTGGTGGACAATAGCTTGGTGAACGCACCAGACTCTACCAAGCAAGCCATCAGCAAGTTGGGTAAAACCTTGAAGGACAGCTTAGAAGTCCTAGAAAAACTATACATGCAGCCCGATGGCTTAAAAGGTATCCAACGCGAAACCGACAATTTGAACGGCACATTGTTCGCTGTGAGTAACTATTTGCGCTCCACCGACGGCAAACCAACGCAAGCCATCACCCTACTGATGGATAAAGCAAAGCGTGAAACTACCGATGTGTTGGCAAAAATCAATCAGTTCTACGAAACCGATTTTGCCAAGTATCAAAAGCAAGTGGAAGCCGTGCAAGTGCAGTTGTTTAAAGCGTTTTCGCCCGTGAGGTTGTAGGTTGAGGTTAAGATTGAGGTTGAGGTTGAGAAGAAGTTGAGCGGATGGATGACGTAGGGTTGTCCATCCGCTTAATTTCAATAAACATAAGATATAGAGTTTGGATATTATTTTTTTCAAATCATTTATGTGTATGGACAACATTAGAACAACCATAGCGAAGGAACGCTATTTTACGACTACCCATAATTATTTTTTGAAGTTAAAATTGCAAATAATGGGACAAAATACATGGTTATTGACCAAAAACAAAAAAACGAAAAAGGGGAGTGGGTTGGAACAAAAGTAAGAATTTTTGAGGACGAATTACTAGAATTTCAACGTGTTTTTGGAAAAATGGTGGATGTTGTATTGAACTATTTTCCAGCAGTCGAAGCCCTAAAGCAGACAGAATCCTCCCCCACAACGCAAAATATTTTTCTGCCACCAGTTCTTGCAGAACTCAGCACCACATCGGATTGGAAAATTTTTGAGCATAATACCTACTATTTACTCAAACTACTGGGTATCCAAAACGCTTATAAATTTTCAAGTGATAATCAAGCAGGAAGAGCAGACGGTTTTTTTAGATTTAATAACTTTGCGGTCATGTATGATTGCACCATTCAAGCTACCAACATTGAAACACGAAAAGAAGAACAAATCACAAACTACTGTAATCGCCTTCAAAGTGGGCAGTTAGAATTTGCAGGTAATAACATAGAAGAATTTAGGCAATGCAATAAGCAAGTTTGGATTATTACGAGAGCAAAGTCTCGCCCAATACGAACCATTAATAACATCATTGTAAAAATAATTGATATTGAGCGACTTCTCCAAATATATGAACAACGCCTTTTGCAACCTATGAGTAATGTTGAATTTGAAATGCTGCTAAGCCAATTGTAAATAGGCAAAATCAAGCGACACCAATTAATATGGAAAAGCAACAGTAGATATGAGGCTTACATTTTAGAAGTGTCGCTTTAATTGTTGCCTTTCCTTTTTTCCTAAATTTCTTCTTCTTCTAATTCTTTCAGCACTTTATCAACCAAGTAAAATCCAAAATACTTCCTTCTATAAAATCTAGCTGTTAATATTTGTACCTTCTATACAGAATACATTGATAGCTTGAATGCGCTTAAATTAGCTAGATTTTTAATCAAGTTTAGTTTCAAAACGTAATTTTTTTAGGATATTTCCTATTAAATTGTAGTCACACACAACCGACCAGATTAAATATTTACACAGAGAATTTAATTTTTTACGCAACATTGTTGCATTAACACCAAATCTGTTTTATATTTGCAGCACTGTTGCATTTACAAAGCATATTTTGTTTGTATGATAAATATATACCAAGTCAATAAATCCTTTAAAGGAAGTCCTGCCGTTCAGAATTTGACTTTATCGGTCAAAGAAGGGGAAATTTTAGGACTTTTGGGGGCAAACGGTGCGGGAAAATCTACCACGATTAATATGTTGTTGGGCTTTCTTGCCCCTGATTCGGGAACGGTAAAGATTCAGGAAAAAGAT
>JAAUTG010000400.1 GCA_012031785.1 Saprospiraceae bacterium
TGAACTTGAAGAACCGTTAGGCGGTACTGCGCCTTACACTTACGTTTGGGATTCTTTACCCAACGTGGCAGATAAAATTGCTGAAAATATTGGACAAGGTGCTTACACCGTGCGCATCACAGATGCTAATAATTGCCAAGATTCTTTGTCCTTCAATATTACTGCACCTGATTTGCCTGTCATTACAAGTATTGCCAACGATACCCTTAATTGTAATGCAGACACTAATGGGCAGCTAACCGTTCAATTTAATCGAGGCAGTAGTAATGCCGCTATTGATTCAATCATTTGGTCAAATGGAAGTAGAACTGAAACGACCTCCCCTACCCTATCGCCTGGTGTTTACAGTGTTCGTATTGTAGATACCAACCGATGTTTTGCAGAAGGAACAGCAGCAGTGGTTGCTCCCACACCATTACAACTGGATAGCCTTTTAACTGCTCGCCCAACCTGCGTAGGCGATGAAAACGGGCAAGTTACTTTGTTTGTCAGTGGTGGCACTGCGCCTTACACCATTTTTAATGGCAATACTCAAGTTGGGGTAAATGCTTTTGTGGTGGCTGGTCTAGGAGCAGGAACTTACAATTTACGTGCGCAAGATGCAAATAACTGCCCTGATTTAGAATTGGAGGTAACAATAACAGATCCTCCAAAAGTAATTATAGAGTTTTCTAATATACAAGCTGCGGATTGTGCAGAAGGGCAAGGTAGATGTACAGGTAGTGCTACGGCTATTGCTTTCTTGGAAAATGGAGAACAGCGCACGTTCGATTTTGAATGGGAAAATGGAGAAAATAACCAAAATACAGTGTCCAGCGTTGCTACTACGCTTTGTTCAGGTATGAATACACTTAGGGTGACAAATGATGGTGATTGCGTTACGACTGCAGAGTTAGAAATAGAAAGTCCACCAGCTATCATTCCAGTTGGAAGTGCCAGATGGGTAAGTTGTTTCGGTAGAATAGACGGTGAAGCAAGTGTGCAAGTGTTGGGGGGAACACCACCTTATCGCTACGCTTGGAATACTGGTGAACAAACCGAAGTAATCACAGGACTAGCACCGAACATGTATGCAGTAACAGTTATTGATGGTAATGACTGTCGTTCGAGTAGCTTCTCTTTGATTGTGGGGGAACCTGATTCTTTAGTAGTGACTATTGATGAGAATCGTTCCACACCTAACGTAAAATGTAGTGGCGATGAAAATGGAGAAATTGTACTTGCTATTAGTGGTGGAAATGGATTAGGTGGTTTTCCTTTTAATTGGTCAAACAATGCTGCAGAGCCAAACGATTCTATTGCTACGGATTTAGCTCCTGGCAATTACGCAGTAACTGTAACCGACCAAAACGGCTGTGTTGACACAGTTTCTTATCTTATTAGTGAACCGACCCCTATTGAAGCAGAGATTCCAACACCTGATGAACCAGCTTGTTTTGGAGACCAAACTGCAATCAGTGTCGCAGGTGCAACAGGTGGGAATGGTACACCTTACTTTTTCACAGTTAATAATCCAAACGGGATTAAAGTGCCTGTTGCTAATGGAAATTTAGCAGTGTTTGGAGGTCAAGAGCATATTATATATGTCTTTGATTCAAGAGGTTGTCGCTACGATACGACTATATTTATCAATCAGCCACCACCAATTGAAGTAAGTCTTCCAGCAGAAATAGAAATACAATTGGGTGACAGCCTCAGGTTACAGCCTACGGTTTTTTCTACTCAACCAATTGATTCAGTGCGTTGGAGTCCAAGTGATTATCTATCTTCTATTAACATACTAACCCCTTTTATTCGACCTATCAACTCTGAAAACTATACTTTAGTGGTGGTAGATGAAAATGGCTGTACGGGTAGCGCAACGGTAGCAATTGATGTGGATAAAAAACGCAACGTTTATATCCCGAACGTTTTTGCTCCTAATTCTACTTTCAACAGTATTTTTGAAGTGAACACAGGCGCAGGAGTGAGCAAAGTGAACTTCATTCGTATTTTTGATAGATGGGGAGAATTAATTTTCCAAGTAGATGAGCCTCTTTCGCCAGCTCTGGGTGGTGTTGGAGGTTGGGACGGTAGATATAACGGACAGTTAGTAGCAATGGGAACTTATGTGTATATTATTGAGGTTGAATTTCAAGATCAGGTTAAGCTACTCTATCGAGGAGATGTAACTGTAATTTACTGATTTATGTTACACAAATAATCGTTTGCTTTTGCCTACATAGAAGTAATTATTACCCAAAGAAGGTGACTAGTATTTAAGCTAGTCACCTTCTTTTTTTATATTTTTATTATTCCTATTGACGTAAAATAGCTCATCTATGTATCTCCACTGCTCCTCGATAAATTAAAGTCTCATCTTCTTCTTCCACTTCCAAAATGTAGAAGTAAGTACCATCAGGTAATAATTTTCCATTCCAAGTTCCTGTCCAGTTATTTTTATATCCTTTAATTTCATACACTAAATTGCCCCAACGATTATAGACCCGCAAATAATTATCGGGTCTGGATTCGATGTTAGCAATAAAAAATACTTCGTTCCACCCATCTCCATTCGGTGAAAAACCAGAATATACTTCCACGCCATCGCATAAAATTTCAACTACTACGCTAGCACTAGCACAACCTACGTTATTACAAATGAGGTAAGTAAATTCGTCTCGCCCTCTGCAAGATTGCTTATCGGGAAAATATTGTATGGTTCCGTTGGATAGCACAATAGCTCGACCATATTTAGGTGGATTCACTACTGACAATACTTTAATACCGCCTACTACGTTGTCATTAGCTTGCACATCAATTATGATGGGATTATCTTGGTCTGTGCGACCAGCGTCGTTGAAAGCTTGCGGTGGAAATTGATAAGGTACTACCATCATCGTTAAAAAAGTAGTGTCACAAAAGCCTAAATCATCACATAGCACCAAACAGGCTTCTTCTCTTCCCAAATCAAGACCTGTAATCTCCAAGCAGTTATCCGAGCTAATAAAAAAGTCCACTAAATCACCTGAAGAACGAGGACAAATATTAAAAAAGCGTGTCAATTTTCCTGGTAACTCACTTACATCCGCACAAAAAGTGATGGTTTCGTTCACAAAATAGAATCCAGTACATAAGCGATGGTGGGTTGTATCACTGTAATCTGAAAAATAGTCAATTTTGCATTCCCAAACTCATCTATCAACCAAACACAAGCGCTATCCCTACCAAGAGCTTCGCCAATATACTCCACGCACAATGTTCTAGGATCAAATTGAAAATCGAGCTTGGTATTTGGTTCCTGTGATTGGCAAGTTTCATCCATTAAAATATTCACCCCCAATAGTCCACCAACATCTAAACATTGCTTGACTCTATCTACATTAATAAACACAGTATCGAAGATGATTTCTGGTTCTGCGATTGCAATCCTAAATTGAAGGGTATCACAATTTCCAAAATAATCGCAAACTACTGTACAAATAGAGTCTTTGCCTACGGCAGTACCCGTGTAAGTTAAACATAAAGATAGTACATCGTAAGACAATGAAGCAACTGTTGGAGAAGTTTGTTCACAAGCAGCCGTAAAAGAAACAATGTTTCCAGGCAAAGCCAATTCATTCCGATTGATACAAAACGTATTGGTTGTGCCCAATTGAGCAACCAACTGTCTAACTTTGCTCGGTTTTTTTCGCACTG
>JAAUTG010000401.1 GCA_012031785.1 Saprospiraceae bacterium
CGTTGCGCCAAAATTTATTAAAAGTCCTATGGGTTTGTCATAGGCTACTACATAGTTTTTGGCTTGTGCTAAATGCACATCCTCTAAGTTAATGAGTGCTTTAAGTTCAACGATAATATCGTTCTCAACTACAAAATCTGCCCTTCGTTTACCTACGTGAATACCATCATAAAAAATATCCTGCTCTAACTCTCGGGCAAAACCTAAACCTGCTCTTTCAAGTTCGATTGCTAAACATCGCTGATAAATCACCTCTTGAAAGCCATTTCCCAGTGCGTTGTGAACCTTCATAGCACAACCATTGATTTTATAGGTAATACTATCGTAATTATTCATCCTGAGTATCTTTTAATCCTGAAAATTCTGATTCTGACAATTTTAAGAAATGAATCAACGGAAAATCCTTTACAGGTTCATCAATGGCTGCTGCGTTGCCTTCGTCATTGAACATGGAAAACTGGTGCGTTTTTTCCACCAAAAATTTGAACATATAATCTCTGCGTTTCAGCATAGAGCCGTTTACAGCACTCCATTCAGAAAACACAATCGGTTGTTTGGTTTCGGGATTGGTAAAGTCTAAGGCATCGCCCCAAAGTATGTTTCTGCTCAATAAAAACCGAACAGAACGAATACACTCATTTTTTACTTGCTTGAATACTTTAGAATACCAATCGGTATAAATTACAAGCAAACGGTCTCGGCATTCTTGGGCGTTGTCTTCCAAAATATCCACACCGTATATACTCGATACAGCAATTACAGAATAGCGTTCCCATTCCACTTGACTTTTGCTGTATCGGCTGTCAACAACTGCTAATTTTCGCCTCAACACTTCCGCTAAAAAGTTACCGTTACCGCAAGCAGGTTCAAGAAAACGAGATTCTATTCTTTCGGTTTCGTGTTTCACCAAATCAAGCATTGCGTTTACTTCACGTTGGTTAGTAAACACTTCCCCGTGGTCTGTTACCCGCTTTTTGGATTTTACTTGGTTGTCATTATTTATTGTTGTTTCCTGCATCCGTGTTTTTCTTTTTTTCAAATTGTTTCATTGGCGAATCAGATTTATATAAAACCCTACCACAAGGAACAACTTTGCTTGAGCCATCTAAATGTATTTCTTGGTCGTCAAAGAAAATGTGTACTCCAAAGGCTTTCAAAACTTTATCTTTTGAAAGTCCGCCCATAAAATATGCTTCATCAACATATACACCCCAATTCCTAAGAGTTTTGATTACTCGCATGTGACTTGGTGCGTTTCTCGCTGTTACAATGGCAATTCTCAAAGGCGTTAATTCAATTGTCATTGGCAAATGCGCTTGAATTTTGGAGAGTTTGCGTAATAGTTCTGCAAAAGGACCGTCATTCAACGGCACATCTTCGTTTTCTTCTTCGTGTTTGTGAAATGCTGCTAAATCTTTGGTTTTGTAAATTAGTTCCGATTCTTCCGAAAAAACTACCGCATCAGCATCAAAAGCAAATTTCACTCTTTCCGTCTCTGGTTTATAGTCGGCTGGTGGGTCGTAAATCAAAGCAGTTGCACAATTTGCCATATCAATTATTTTTTGTACTTCTTTCTCGTCTTTTGATAAAAACAGGTCCACATCAAAAGCGTCAAGGAAAGGAGATAGAGGCTCACCGCCTGAAAAAGCCCATCTTGTCAATGGTAAATTATAGTGTTTTATAGCTTTCACAACTCGTACACCTGTTTCAGGACTGTTTCTGGACATTACAACTACTTCAACGATTGGCTTTTTAGTATTAACGTGATCATTTAATTTTAAAAGAGCTTGGATTAATGGGAAAGCCGTTCCTTTGTGCAATAACTCGTTTTCGTGTTCAAGTTGATATTTTCTGAAACCTTCAATTCCTTCCTTGTCGAATACTTCATTTTCTTTCTCCAAGTTGAACAATGCTCTTGAAGAAACCCCTACAACTAATATTTCAGAAAAGTCTAATACCATTTATATTATTTATTTACTCGTCAAATTTACTTTTTTATGTCTTGTTGTCTGTCCGTATGTTGGCAAAAAATAGCTCTTTTAGTTTTTCGCGTTGGCTCGTGTATTGGAAAAACCAAATGTACTGTTTGTATCGTTAGCTTTTATACTGACCGATAACTTATATATTGCCCCAACACTGTTAAAATCTATTGCGGCAATATTCGAATTGTCAGCAATATTTTTATCGAAAGATGGTGGAAGACTGTAAAATATGAACATGTTTATTCACATTTGTATGATAATGGTTCAGCCTTATTTAAGGGATTGTCACAGTTTTTTTGACTTAATTTTCTTCTTTTTTTTGCAAAAAATAGCGACTTTTTCCACCTTATTTTCCGCTATTTTTGTCCAACTTAATGGGCGCACCTTATACCAACTGTGTGAAGTGAAATTACCATTTGTATATTTTTTAATGAGTGGCAAAGTTGAGTAGTTTAAACTTAGCAAGTGTTGTTCTATGTCAACGTTTTTGATTTTAAGAAATTTGATATGATTTTTTTATAAAGCTGTAAATATCTGTTGTAAGTTCGTCTAAATTGCTTACACGAATATGGTTTTCATATTTGCTATTCCAAATAGCACTTTTGATTATCGGAAATTGTGTTTGCTCGTTTTCAGAGCCAAATTTTATATCCAATTGCTTTTTCATTGGCTTTATAACCAGAAAGGTTATGTTGTGTACAAATAAAATACAATTTTTAGTTGCACTAACTGCCACATCATCCCAATCTACCACCTCTGCCAAAAGTCTATCAAAAATAAATTCCAATTCTTCTTCTTTGTTTTTAAATAGGTCGCCAATATTAACCTTTAAGCAATAATGCCATTGATTAGGTTTCCTTAATTCTCTTTCACATTTGGGGCAAGTCTGCATATTAAAGTTGTGATTTTATCCTGCTTAAAGTAGAAGGTGTCAAACCTAAATACGAGGCCATGCCATTTTGTTAGAAACTCTTAATTAAAAAGTTCAGGTTGATATTTCATAACCCACTTCACTTTTTCTAATGCGTCAAAACCCTGAAAACCATAAATCCTTTGTTGAGCCGTGATGAAACCACGTTCTAAAATTTGTCTGTAAACTTTGGCAAACTGAGGCACAGTTTCAACTAAATTAAAAAAATTTTCTCTTGATATTTTTAGAAGTTCGGATTTTTCAATTGTCTGCACATACTCAAAAGCGGGTGTTTGGTCTATTAAACTTGGTAGTGCTGTGCCAAAAGCACCTTCAAAAGCAAAATATCTTGTTGTGTCAATGCCTTCATTGTTAGTTGTAAATAGTCTTAAACAACCCTTATTTACAAAATAATAATTTTTGCAAATCTGTCCTTGATTTAGAAGAAACTCATTTCGTTTTGTCGTCAATGGTGTAAAGTGAGAACAAATGTGTTCGAGTGTCGGCTCGTCAATAATTGTTCTATTTCTGAAATATGTTTTAAGTTTTTCGTACATCTGTCTGTTTATAGGGTGTCTCTCTAAAATGGCACATAACGGTTTGGGGCTTTGCGATGGTGGGGCATTCAAGGCACAAATGTTCAATTTAGCACAAATGTTTATTAGAATTCCAAATGCTGAATTTAGCACCTCAGCCCCACTATTGCAAAACCCTTGTTATGTGCAGCTTTTTTGTCCATTTAAAATTCCTCTTCAATTAGTTCTCTGTTAGTCAT
>JAAUTG010000402.1 GCA_012031785.1 Saprospiraceae bacterium
GATTGCGCTCAAGTGGTATGAAGAGCACAGACGGCTTGCTGGGAAACTCAATTCAGTACAGGCTTTAATAAAGCTGTGCCGAATCAGATTGACAACGATACGCGGTTTTGGATGCTGACACAGACCACAATGCCTGCGGTGTTGATGGAGAACTTGTTTTTCACGAATATAGACGATGCGCGCCTGCTGGCAAGTGCAGAGTATCAAGAATTGTCCGCAAGAGCCGCTGTGAATGCGCTTTTGCGCTGCCAAAACGAAAGCTTGTAGTATGGAAACAGTAAGTGTGTCAGGGCTTCTTATTTCAATCATTGAATATCCAAGTCGCAAATTCACAGAATTGTATCTCTTAATTCTGTCAAGGTTTACGATATGTTTAAAGTTCCAACTTGCCAAAACGTCAACCTTATTAATGGTCGCTAAAGCAATATGTCGGCAATCTTCTAAACTTATTTTACCAACTACTTTTTCGTCAATGTAAGTGTCAGTAAGTTTGATAGCTTCTTCTGTCAGTTCTACTCTTTGGAATTTGTCAGCAGAATATTTTAGTAAGTGTTCTCTAACTTGTTGCGGTGCGTTTATTAACTCAAGGTCGAGTAGGTCAGAAACTACAAAATAATTTCGTTGTTGTCGAGCCGCTCAAACAGTTTTATTGTCGCCTCTTTGAACTCTTCGTCAAAGTAACCGCCAACTACTGAAGTGTCTATGTAAATTCTTTGTTTCATTTAATTTTCTGTCAATACAAAGATAGTCAAAATGTTGTCGGTTGATATTTTTTAAGGTTGCTTTTGCGGTCTGCTGGCATTACTGCTAACGGAAAAGCATTGGCGAGGGCGGGGTTTTAGCACTGAGCTTCAATAGAAATACCAATGTTCAAATATAGCAAAAATTTTCTAAAAATGAACGGATGCCCCGCTTTTGGCAATACCTTGTTGGCTGCTGGCGTTTTATTGTCCGTTCAAAATTTTGCTTACATATTCTGTCCATTCGTATTGTGGAATACTTTTGTCTAAGTAGTAGTCTGGTTGTATGCCTTTTTCGTCAATTGTAAAGTCTGGTATTCGCAGACTTCTTGAAAGTGAATAGCCTAATTGAAACTCTTTGCAAGGTGAATCCACAAAGTGCATATTTGAAATATCTAACACACCATAAGTAGTCACCCCGAAAAGTTTTACTTTTTTACTTTGCTTTGCCTCTAACAGAAATTGCTCTGCTGTGCTGCCATTTGATTGGTTTATAATAATACCAACATATTGAGGATAAGGATAAATGGTATCTTTTATGTCTTCTCCGACAAAGTGTTCACCCAGAAATACAAACTCTCCCAACCTACTTTCTAGCTTATCGAACGATTTTTTCATCTGTTTTTTACCCTCATCATCAAAACCGTATTCTGGATTGTTGATAAGATCTAGCATTCGTTGATTGTTTAGTTTTGTAGAAAAGAAACTCAAGGCTAATACTTCGGATAGGGTTTGTATATAAATATGGAATTATTTCACTATATGAAATGTCGCTTCCACCACCGTTATTTCTAATATCAATAATGAGGTTTTTTGTAGAAAGCAAGGTCGCTCTATTGGCATTAAGTACGCTATCAATACTTCTTTTTAGACTTACATCAAATGACGGAACTCTGAAATATAGCGTCGTTTCGTTTAATTGTTCAATGTAGGGTTGTTCAGCGTTTAATGCCTTGAAGTATTGAACGTACTTCGGTTCGTCCTCTATTTTGGGATAGACTCTTGAAAGACTGAAGTTACCTATCTGTAAGTAATTATTCCCTATCATCACTAACTTGTTGGATTCCTGAGCAGAATGGTCACGCATATAAAAAACAGCATTTATTTTATTTTCTATGATGCTGAATTTTAATTTTACCTGCCCTTTTGTCCAAGTTTCTGCACCTGATTCTATAATAAAGCCAATGTATTTATCATCTTCTTTTTTGATACCTATTTTGTATGGTTCAAATTCCCAAATTCCCTCATAATCGGAAGTTTTCTTTTTGTCTAAATATTTTTTGAAATCTTCTGTTTTGATAGTGTAAGTTTCCCAATCAGAAAATTGTTTTTCCGATTTTATAGGATTGGTTTGTTGCGGTTGTTCGTTAAGCCTTATTGCAATATGACCCGAACGGAAGAATTTTAACCACTCATACAGAATAGGTGTACACTCGGTAAGAGTCTTAGCATTTTGCACTTTTTCTAAAATTCTTTTATTATGGTCTGCGTATGCTTGTTCCCCTTTGGATTTTAGGGCATATTCAAATCCTGCATCATTTTCTTCAAAAGTTTTCTTTACCCATTCGTAGTTGGTTTTGCAATCACAGTCTTGGGCAAATGAGAATGTTGTTGTAAACAATAAAATAATCAGGATTAAATTTCTTCTTGTCATAATGTTGTTAATTTAACGAATCGTTGTTTACGCTTGCAGGTGACATCCATACAAACGCAACACCATACAATTTTATTCAAAACTTTCCTTTATTTCCGCTTTATCTGTTGCCTTGTTGAGCAGGATAGAACTGCTACATTTACTCTATGTCTTTGCATTATCCTGCAACGTACTATACAAAAGTAAATTTTTATTCTCAAATATCCAACTTAATGGGTGCACGTTAGTTTAGCGAGGTTTTTGTGAAGTCTTTTTCATTTTTTCTAAAAAGTTGATATGACTTTCTACAAAGAATTTTTCATTAGGATTATCTACAAATTCTAATGCTTTTGATAAATCTTTTTCCGCTTCGTCTAATAACTGTCTGCACATTTCCCAAGCCCTTGCTTTTGTTTTAGGGGAACTTTGAAAATCTCTGCCTGTATTAATACATTTTTTGCTAAATCCATTTTTGCAGTAGCCCTTTTCTCAAATAAAGTAGCATTATTGGCTAATGAGGGGTATTTTAAGAATGTCTCACTGATGAACCTAATAACATCATCAGGTTCACTCACTTTTTTTAGATTTACCACAGCCTTAACCACTTGACTTTCCTCTATTTTTCCTGATAAGGCTACTGAGAGTATTCTATTGGCCAATACTTCATAGTTTTTATCATCTTTTTGAGATGTTAAAATTTCTGCAATATTGATGAGTGTATTTGGATTAAGCGCATAAAAATCCAAATTTTTAGATGATATAAATGATAAAGTTCTTGTGGTCTTTTTTGTTTCGCAATAATTTCGCAATACAAATCAAGGGTTCTAAAATTGTAAAGGTCAGTTTCTAATAAATTAAAGGTTTGTTCTTTTGCCTCGTCCAATCTCCCTAAAATAATTTTATCTTGAATTTCTTGTAATTCTCTTACCATACGGTGTCTTGGGTGTGCGGGTAGAATACAAGTAATGCTATCTGTTTCAATTTCAAAACTTGGATCAGGACAACCTTCTTCTTTCATAGTTCGGAAAATGGTCGGAATACCCTGTCCTTCGGATTGGGCAAGTTGTAATTTATTAAAAAGATACGTAAAGCTTTGATTTCTCCATTTAGCACTGGCTTTGCCGTTCAAGAATTTTTCTTTATCAACGCCCCAATGAAGTTCTCCTGGGGACATAATTTCAATTCTATCCGCAAAAACTGTAATCCTTAAGGTGCGCCCATTAAGTTGGACAAAAAAAAGCGGAAAATAAGGTGAAAAAAGTCCGCTATTTTTTGCAAAAAAAGAAG
>JAAUTG010000403.1 GCA_012031785.1 Saprospiraceae bacterium
AGAGGAACGTAAAGCCATACTGGAAATGCTTAAAGAAAATCATCCACTTCCTATCTTTGAAGGAGGAAAGATTGAACATGCTTACGAATCTGATTTTTTAGGCTATACAGATACTTGCCCAAGATGCAAAAGCAAAACTGTCCAAAATTACGCGGAATTGGTTTACGCTACAACAGGCTCTTCTAGGGTTCTAACAACTCCAGGTTGTTATTTTTGCCCTACTTGCCCTACTGCTATTGTGGATGACACTTTGAATAAAAAGTTTGTTGCTGAAAATGGGTTCACTTACGGTGGTATGTTGGGGTTTGATTTAGCAGACGGAAATATGACTATTCTTAAAACTATCAATGATGAAAATGCTATTTATGTCATAGATCATGAAGACGAAATTATGGCTGGGCTTACAGCCTCTGTTCATTTTATACACGATGAAGATAGAATATACATCAAACCAACAAAGGAGCTTAACAAACCCGTCATAACCAATACAAAAAGCAAAAACAGGGCACAAAACAAAGAAGCTCGAAAAGCGCGTAAAAGAAATCGCAAGAAGTGAAACCTTACCTGTTGGAGATAAATTTTTTAGTTGGGGTCTGCTCTGAAAACTCAAGACTACCGCTAGTAGCGGCTTTTCAATTGTTTTGAGTGATTTCTCCCCAAAGCAGCCAATTAGCTGTTGACGATATTTATTGCGTTTTTTGATAACCAATAATAGAGATTATTAAGTATTTTCTATTTAATTTGGGTTTTCTAGCATACTGATAACAAAAGATAGTATAAATATGAAGATTATTTTCGTCGGACTATTCCTTATCGCTTCAATTTTTCAAAGTTGGGGACAACAATTCTCTCCTTCTGTTCAATATGTAAATGATCATAGAGATAAATGGACAATTGAACTTCCAGAAGTTCAAGAATTAGTTCATATCATCATTGCAATTTCACCGACTGGAATTTCTGATTCAAACATGGTTGACCATACGACAGCTTACTACAAGAAAGTTTTGGAGCATTTCGGGAAATATGACAAGCATAAAATAGTTAATATTGTATTAATAATTATTCTAAAAAGGATTCTATGCCCATGTAAAAATGGACGCATGTGGATTTTATTTTGATGAGAATAATAGTATTATTAAAGACGCTACTTATGAAAAATTGAATTGGAACACCAGAAATCTTGTCGAACCCCACATTACACAATTAGAAGATTTTGTGACTCAGACAGGGTTTCGGGAGTTCTATGTAAATAATAAAAAATATTATGATAAGCTCATTGAGGAATTGAAGGTTCAAATGCCAATTGAAAAGCAGTGGAAATGGCTAGAGGAACGTTTTCCAATTAAGTACGACAACTACAGAATCACATTTTCGCCGCTAGTGTATGGTTCTCATTCGACAAATAGATTTGAAATAGACAATTTTAAACAAACAGTAATGTTTATCCGAGGACCAATTGAAAGTCAAAGCTGGAGCGAAAAAGTAAAAGAAGGACTAATGACGAGAGTTGTTTTTACAGAGATAGACCATAATTATGTAAATCCTATCAGTGATGAATTCATACACGAAATCAATGAAATTTTTTATGACAGAAACAAATGGACTGCTGGAAAATTTACTGATGGATATTCTGATGCCTATTCTGTTTTTAACGAATACATGACATGGGCGGTATTCAGTCTTTACGCATTGGACTCCTTTGAAGAAAACGATTTTAAGATAATTAATGAGCGAGTAGAAACACAAATGACAGATTGGCGAGGATTTTTGCGTTTTTCAGAATTCAATCAAAAAATGATCGAACTGTACAAAAATAAAAAGAGAAGGAAAATATTGTTGACTTGTACCCGAAAATATTGGGATGGTGCAGGAATCAATAACTACTTTCTAAAGTGCACCTAGTTACTTTATGTTTTATATAAACGGAGCGATAAATATTTGCCTCAAGAAAATGAAAAAGAGTACTGAAGAAACGAGAAAGCATCTGAACATTTTTGTAATGTAGTGCCTGTTACTTTTCGGGGTAAGGAATAAAAGTTATACTTTGAGGAGCTGCACCAAAACCAACTTTGAGGAAAAGCATAAATAGGTTTTGTTGATATCCAACACCTTAAAACTTTAAGGCTACACTAAATACTAACAAACCAAAAGCATTCGTTAATGGTTTAGAACATTATGTTGCTTAGCGATTCTTATTGTCTGTTTGTCCTTAGCTTCCAAGCTGGTACATCCATTAAAAACCTTTTGCTGTATTTATTGATAGGAATTATAGGGTTCAAGCCATGCTAAAGACGAATCCCTAAAGACCAATCGCTGAACCTCATTTATTAATTCATAAATAGCATGAAACGATTTACAAAAAAATTATTGTTTGTCGATAGTTTTGATTTTTTTGGCTACAAGTTGCGGAAAATTTGAAGATGATGTTTTTAGCCTAGTCGCTGTTCCACCTAGTTTTCCTCAAGAAAACTGGGAAAAAGTAATGAATCCAGAAGATTTTGGGTGGCGTGTGGAAGCCCTCGACGACATCAGAGATTATGCCAAATCCATAAAGACGGAGGCATTGATGATTATAGATAAGGGGAAATTAATTGCTGCTTATGGCGATACGGACAAAAAATATTATGTCGCTTCGGTTCGAAAAAGCTACTTGAGCTTGCTGTATGGATATTATGTAGATAGCTTGATTGCTTTGGATGCCACGTTATCCGATTATGCGATAGATGATAAAAATCCTACGTTGAACAATCAGGAAAAGGCAGCTACGGTAAGGCATCTTTTAACTTCTTCTTCGGGTATATACCATAAATCCGCCGCTAATAGTGATAACGACGACTTGCCAGCGAGAAATAGCGACGCGCCAGGCGAGCGTTTTTATTACAACAATTGGGATTTTAATGCACTAGGGACTATTTTTTCCAAAAGAACAGGTAAAAGTATTTTTGAGGATTTCCACGTAAGAATTGGTCGCAAAATTGGATTGGAAGATTTTAATGGCAATCGGATGGCAGACTTGAATACAGTGATGTATCTGAACACCCCGCTTATCATTTTGATATGACTTGTAGAGATATGGCAAGAATTGGGCTTTTGATGCTGAATAAAGGCAAATGGGAAAACGAACAGGTTGTTTCATCAGACTGGATAACAGAAAGTACTTCCCCACAAATATCAGTTGGTGAAGAATTTGGAGATGGAAGCTACGGCTATATGTGGTGGAGTATGGATGGTGAAGCGTTCGAGTCAACGGGGCTTTCGCGTACAAGTTTTTCAGCGCAAGGCAATTGGTCGCAATTAATCATTATTGACCCAGTAAAGGAAATCGTAATTGTACATCGCGCTTATAAAAAGAAAATTGATGTGGATAAACTCCTTACTTTATTCACTAAAATAATGAATGCGGTTGTTTAAAAGCTGTAAGGGAAGGATTCGAACCTCCACGAGGCAGTTAGTCCAACAAGTTGGATTTATTCTGAACTCCCCACCCCCGAGACAGGAGGGTATGTCTGCCAATTTCATCACCTCACAGTATTGATAACTTTTAGCCTTTTACTATCAGTTATTTTATTTTTATTGCTACAAAGATAAAATAAACCTTATTTTTATGCAAATATTTTAATAAAAATTTAAAATATTTGCATAATTTTATTTTATTGATG
>JAAUTG010000404.1 GCA_012031785.1 Saprospiraceae bacterium
TGCTCCATAGCCAACTATCTCGCCATATATTTTTGCGCCGCGTTTTCAAAGCGTGTTCCAATTCTTCCAAAACCAAAGTAGCACTGCCTTCTCCAAGTACAAAACCATCGCGATCAGCGTCAAAAGGTCGAGAAGCAGTTTTGAAATCATCATTCTAGTGGAAAGTGCTTTCATAGCGTTGAATCCACCTACTCCAACTTTAGTGACCACGGCTTCCGAACCACCACTGATGATTATATCATTTCTACCTATACGAATATAGTCAAACGCTGTACCGATAGCGTGTGTGGCAGAGGCACAAGCAGACACTGTGGAATAGTTGATGCCGCGATAGCCATACTTGATAGAAATCAATCCTGCGGCTAAGTCAGGAATCATTTTAGGAATCAAGAAGGGATTATATCTTGGGGTGCCGTCGCCAGCAGCATAGGTCTCCACTTCACTTTCCAAAGAACGCAAGCCACCGATACCAGAACCCCAAATTACACCAACCCTATCTAAATTAAGTTGATCGGATTCTAAACCTGCATCTGCAATCGCTTCATCAGATGTAATCATGGCATACAACTGAAATTTATCTACTCGACGTATTTCTCTAACGTGTATAAACTGCTCTGCCTGAAAATTTTTTAACTCACAAGCAAATTGTGTTTTAAAATTAGTTGCATCAAAATGAGTAATCAAATTTGCGCCACTTACTCCATTTTGTAAACCTTCCAAGTAGGCTTGAGCAGTATTACCAATTGGCGTTAATGCTCCTATACCTGTAACTACAACTCTTCTCATAACTCTATGATGTTATAGATGATGAAAGATAAAAATTGACTTGACTTTAGGTACTTACTGTTTGTTCAATCCTGTGTAACTGAAACTATTGAACTTTGGGTATTAATCCAAAGTTCAATAAATAAAAATAACTACATTTAGACATTTACGTTAATGTAGTTATCCTTTAATAGAGACCATATTTTTCTGACTGAGGAATGGTCGCTATACTAAATTATCCTTATTTTATCTTCTGCATAAGATAATTAACAGCGTCTCCAACTGTACCTATCTTTTCTGCGTCATCGTCAGGAATAGAAACATCAAATTCTTTTTCAAGCTCCATGATTAACTCTACAGTATCTAACGAATCTGCACCTAAGTCGTCAATAAAACTAGCGTTTTCAACAACTTCTTTTTCTTCGACCCCAAGCTTGTGAATAATGATTTTTTTCACTTTGTCCTTGATCGCTTCTGACATAATAATTGGCTTTGTTAATGAAAAAATTTTCGCAAAGTAAATCAAATGGATACGTAAGCCCAAGTTTTTTTACTTAGAAAAGTTAAAAGAATGTTACCTTTTCTACTAAAGGCTAGTAAATATAGGTATTTATTTGAGATTACAACAAAATTTAATAATTTTAGAATTATAATTATCTGGTTTTGATAACTGCGAACTTTACTCAAGCATAAACTTTGCAGTTGCTTACTGACCTTTGCGGTAAAAGGAGATAGGTAAAAATGACAAGAATAAGCACAAAAAGAGGTTAAGGATTTTCGCCTCAACCTCCGAAATAAACACCTAAAACCCTATTAACTATATATTTGAATCAATTAAGATTGCTAAAATTCAGAAAATATTGACTTAACTAGTCATCATTCTTCTTCATAACCGAAACATTTTCACTCCTGTTCAAAAAAAATAGCTATATTTTAATCATAATGACATATAAATGACCTTGGAAATGAAAAAATTACTAGTTTTGCTCTTTTAGCTTTAGAATGATAATAACGCTTATAAGACGCTTTTTGGTTCAGATTGATTAGCGAATAAGTAACTTTTAACAAAACTTTTAGATTTTTACACTAAATCTGATAATTTGTGGTATTAAGATAATAAACATAAAACAATATGACAAGCAAACAGTTTATCGAATCTTTTATTTAACAACTTATTAATAATTAATCTTGTGGAGGTCAAATATTTCGATAAATAGGAAAAGAAATTGAGCAGGGTGAAAATAATAGCTCTGTGAATTAGTGGTATGAAAAATTAAAAAGCTATGAAACAAGCACATCTATCAGACTTATACACAGATTTTTGCATAATGAGCCTCGATTTAGTTACTTCTAAGGGTTTAAGCAAAATGATAGATAGCATATTTTAAATTATGTAACGCTGATGTTTTGAATACATAAGTACCAAAGCAAATTTCTTAATTTTTTATCAGGCTAATTTCAAATGAGTTTTTTTAACAAATTTTTCAATAGAGAAAAGAAAGAGGATTTAGACAAAGGGCTAGAAAAAACAAAAGCCTCTTTTTTAACTAAGCTCTCCAAAGCATTTGTCGGTAAATCGAAAGTGGATGAGGAAGTGTTGGATGAGTTAGAGGATATTTTAATATCTTCTGATGTAGGTTAAGCACTACAGTGAAAATCATTGACCGCATAGAAAACAGAGTGGCTAAGGATAAATACTTAGGAACAAGCGAATTGAATGATATTTTGCGCGATGAAATTGTACAGTTATTAGCCGAGAATAATACAAAAGATGTAGAGGATTTTATAGTTACTACTCCAGCAGATGGACTTCCAATGATTATTATGGTGGTTGGTGTAAACGGTGTAGGAAAGACCACTACCATTGGTAAATTGGCTAATCAATTCAAGAAGCAAGGTAAAAAGGTGTTGCTGGGTGCTGGAGATACTTTTAGAGCTGCTGCGGTGGACCAACTTAAAATTTGGGCAGAAGAGTAGGTTGTGATTTTTACAGCAAAGGGATGAACACTGACCCAGCCTCAGTAGCTTATGAAACCGTAAATAAGGCTATTGAGGAAGGCTATGATGTAGCAATTATTGATACTGCAGGACGATTGCATACCAAAGTTAACTTAATGCAAGAGTTGACTAAAATAAGACGTTCGATTGATAAGAGACTGCCCAATGCGCCTCACGAGGTGCTGCTGGTACTAGATGCGACCACAGGACAGAATGCCATAGAGCAGGCTACTCATTTTACTGCTGCCACTGCCGTATCCGCTTTGGCACTCACTAAATTGGACGGTTCTGCAAAAGGTGGTGTGGTAATAGGTATTTCTGATCAGTTCAAAGTACCAATTAAGTATATTGGTGTCGGAGAGGGTATCGAACAGTTACAAATTTTTAATAAACGCGCTTTTGTGGACTCTTTATTCGAGTGATTCGTGAACTCCGTAAGTTATGAAATTATGTGGTAACCATCTTCATTTTATTACTTTGTAAAACGCTAAAATGAAGATGGTTACTACTTAACTAATGAGTAATAACTCATCTTATAATTTATATCTCATCACTAATGTACTGGACGCTCAATCTAATTCAACGAGTTGAAGATTACGCCAGTTTACTTTGATACCGCCACCATCGTGTATTTGCAGTGCGATTTGCCCTTGTGCTTGTCCAATTTTTTCATCGTGCAAATCAATCATTTGTTGATCGTTTAGCCAAGTGGTTACGTGGTCGTTCACCACACGGATACGCATGGTGTTCCACTCCCCCATTTTTAAAGCGGTATCCAATTTGGGTTGTGGCTTGATGAGCCAACCTCTACCATAGGATTCATAAATACCGCCTGTGTTACTTCCAGGCGGAGCCACTTCGGCTTGCCAACCACTAATGCGTGTACCGTCTAA
>JAAUTG010000405.1 GCA_012031785.1 Saprospiraceae bacterium
CAAAATTACAGCTAAAAATCAAAACTTTATTTTATTAGAAAAAGATTATCAAACTATTGTTAAATAAGTTTTTCAAATTTAAAATTAATTTTTGATGTTATACAACTGGCTTTTTGCCTATTTCAATGTATTTTGAGCTGCATTATTCTACTTACTTCAACCAATACTTCTGCAAATATAGCGTTTACGATGCTGCAAAACGATAGTAGGATTACTGGTATTTTGTAAAGAATAGTTAAAATTACAAAATCAGGTAGCTAATATCGAACCATTTACGTCTAAATTTAAAATTCTTGATGGGAATGAAAATGATGATTATGGCAGTTGGTTTAATGCTGACTGTGGTGTGTGCGGCACAGAAACAATATAAAATAAGTAGTGTCGGATTTTACAACCTCGAAAATTTATTTGATTATGAAGACGACCCGCTTATCAATGACGAAGAATACACGCCTTCTGGTTCTAAACTTTGGACAAAAGAAATGTACGAAAGTAAGTCCCAGCGCATGGCTGAGGTAATAGCTCAACTGAGTGTGGAACTTAATCCTGATGGTGTTGCTATTTTGGGAGTAGCAGAAATAGAAAATAAAAGGGTATTAGAGGACTTGGTAAAACAGCCTAAATTAGCAGCACGCAATTATCAAATCGTACATTACGATTCACCTGACCGTCGTGGGATTGATGTGGGATTGCTTTACCAGCCCAAGTATTTTCAAGTGACTGGTAGCCGACCGATTCCTTTACTTATTTATGAAGCAGATTCCAGCCGAATTTTCACACGGGATATACTGTATGTATCAGGCGTTCATGACAACGAACCATTACATATTTTAGTGAATCACTGGCCTTCCCGACGCGGTGGGGAACAGACTACGAGAGCCCTTAGAGAAGCAGGTGCAGCAGTTTGTAAATCAGTAGTGGATTCATTAACTGCGCTAGACCCTAACGTAAAAGTGATTATTATGGGCGACTTGAACGATGACCCCGTGAATGCCAGTGTGCGAAAAGTATTGCAATGCGAACGCGAAAAAGAAGCTGTGGAGGTAGGAAAACTTTACAATCCTATGGAAAATTACTTCCGAAGAGGGATTGGCACGTTGGCATATAATGATGCTTGGAATCTATTTGACCAAATCATTTTATCTCCAGGTTTAGTTAAAGGGACATCAGGTTATACTTTTTATAAATCTCACATTTTCAACGAGCCTTTTTTGGTACAAAAGTCTGGTCAATTCAAGGGTTACCCGCTGCGTACTCATGCTGGCGACAATTATTTGGGTGGATATAGCGACCATTTTCCAGTTTATGTTTTTTTGGTGAAGGAACAGGCGCAATAGATTAGCTTAGGACGTTAGCCACTGACGTTATGCAGTTGGTTATTTGTGGGGAGGATGTAAAAGATTGGTTTCCAGGCGTTACGCCAAACAATTTATTTTAAAAGTTGTCTTTGTCAACCAATAAACAGTTGCCTAATATAGGGTTTACCCTGAAAATAGATTTTCAAAAGTAATGCCTAATAAAAACTCAAAAGCGGCAAATTCAATCCCCGTTGGCAATATGATATTTGTTTTTTGAAAGAAAAAGCTGAAAAATTGCCGATATTTAATTATGTTAATATTCGACTACTACTCAAAATCGGACTTAATTGGCTTCTTTGGGGAAAAAATCGCTCAAAATGATTTAAAAGCCTTTACTAGCAGTATTCTCGGGTTTTCAGGGCAGACCCTAATATAAGCTAGTTGGGGTTTTCCTTGCAGGAAAACCCCAACTATAAATAATTGATTTTCAATAAATTAAACTCGTCAAAGTTGTGTTCCTATTTCCACATCAACTATCCAATTAAAAATTCTCCCTTCTCGTAAACCTTTTTACCATCGGCATAAATTTCACCTTCTTCTCGCATGTCAGAAATCATATCCCAGTGAATGTCAGATTCATTCTTCCCGCCTGTTTGCAAGTACGATTGTCCAATTGCCATGTGAATTGTACCGCCGATTTTTCATCAAAAGGATATTTTTGGTACTTCGAGTAATGTTGAAGTTATTTCCAATAGCTGCTTCGCCAAATCTTCGTGCGCCTTTGATTTTAAAAACGTTATCCAATAAGGTTTTGCCGCGTTTGGCTTCCCATTTTTCAATCCATCCATCTTTCACCCAAAGGGTAACGCCTTCCACTTCTTCTCCCATAAAAATAGAGGGTAAAGTAAAATGGATTTTCCCATTTACTGCATCCTCCACTGGTGAAGTATAAATTTCTCCAGATGGCATATTGGTCTGTCCATCCGAATTAATCCAAGTGCGTCCTGCGGTTGAAAAAGTAATATCGGTGTCCATACCTACGTATCGAATGGTTTGGGTTTTATTGAGATAGTCCACTACACTTTGCTGCTGCTGGCGCACATTTAGCCAAGCTGCAATAGGGTCATCTTGATAAAGAAAGCACGATTGAAAAACAAATTGTTCGTATTCTTCTAAGGACATCCCCGCTTCTTGCGCGTTGGCTTGTGTAGGGTATTGACACAGTGAGCGTTTCAACTCCCTACTAGCAGTTCGCTCGTTGTATCGTTTTCGATAAGGCTGGAAGGCTTGGGTTCTAATATTTGATTTCTCTGCCATTACCACATGATTTTCTTTCAAATTGAAGGGTGCCATGATGTAAAGGTATGCCTCAAAAGTCGTCATAGCTTCTTTATAGGCTGGTGAGATGTACTCCAACTGTGCTTGTTGCGTAGCTTCTTGGTAAAAAATACGGGTTTGTTCTCTAAATTCAAACTCTACTTCCACGATCGCGCCTACTCTGTTTGCAAAGCGATAGATTTCTCGAACCAAAGGCTCTGCTAATGTCGTGGTTCTAATGAAAAGTCGTTCATTTGCTTTAAGGGCTAAGCAGTAATGAACCAAAAGTTGTGCGTATTTTTCTAACATAAAATAATAAATTTATACAGCTTACTGTTCGTTATTAGTTCTTTTTGGTTTAAATGCGGATGGCACGTATTCATTCAGACGTGCCACCGTTTATCTTCCAAAATATTGGATATTGGGGGTGAATGAAGCCAAGTTATTCGCCCCAGATAGGTGTGAATAATACTCCAGTTATTAAAACATATAAGCACGGAAATCACTTTTTTCCATGTAGTTGATAAAGGCTTTATTAACAATTTTATTTCCGCCTGGAGTAGGGTAATTTCCTGAAAAATACCAGTCGCCATTATTGTTCGGACAAGCTTGATGTACTGCTTCAATTTTTTGAAAAATCACTTTAACTTCTGGCTTAAAGCCCTTCGGCGTGACGATTGTAGCGATTTTATTTGAGATTTCTTCTTCTGTAAACTGGTCGTACAGTATCTTTATCTCGTTTTGAATTTGGTCGTTGGGTAAAATCAATTGCGCTTTGCAACGGTCATAAACTTCTTCCAGCAAATATTCTTTGGAATGTTCTTCTAGCAATTCCACCAGTGCTTGGAAAGCAACGAATCTTTTCATTTCAGACATGTCTATTCCGTAACAATCGGGATAGCGAATTTGAGGCGCAGCGGATACAACAATAATACGTTTTGGACGAAGCCTTCCCACCATTTGTAAAATACTGGTTTTCATGGTCGTCCCTCTCACAATTGAATCGTCCACTAAAACCACA
>JAAUTG010000406.1 GCA_012031785.1 Saprospiraceae bacterium
TCTTACAGGTGTTAACCTACTTACCTGATACACAAATTCAGTTGCTTCCATAATCAAAATTGAATTAAATGTCATTGTTGACGGTTTGTTAATCTAAAATCCTTATCCCTTGTGCGGAATGTCGGTGATTAGTGTCAATTAATTAATAATACCTACTTACTTGGTGTCTTATAATTTAGCGATTGATACTTTCGGTAAAAGATTAGCAGAATGTAGAAAGGCTAAAAACCTTTCTCAAAAGGACTTGGCAGAAGCTTTTGTTACTTCTCATACCACCATTGGCAAGTATGAACGTGATGAGATGACACCAAGCATTGATGCCGCTAAAAAACTGGCAAAGATTTTAGATACTACGGTAGGTTACTTATTGGGGGAAACGGATAAAGCCGATTTGTTTAAAGACCCTGTAATGTTGCAACGCTTTCAAGATATTTCGGTACTGCCCGAAAAAGAAAAGGAATGTTTACTTACGACTGTTGACCACTTTATTAAGTCCGCTAAAATTAATGCAATGTAAAAAGCCACCGTGTAGGTGGCTTCTGCTTTTATGATACTGATGTTTTTTCAAAATCTACTCCTGTTAATTTTTCCTTTTGTATAGCATTTTTCAAAGTTTCACTTACGTATAATCCTGAAGTGATTTCCCAAAAAAACTCTTGTGATTTATGAAAAATACTGAATTGAGATATTTTTGAAAGAGAAAATACTGGCTTTATAATATGGGCTGTGCCAGGAACAAAAATAGTTTTCTGTTCGTCTAACACGTCAAGTTTCTGTAAAAAACGTGGTATAAAATATTCTTTAACTTCGTTACCACCTTTCACTAAAGCCTTTATCCAATCAAGACCTTCCTTGCCTGTTAAATGAGAACTTATTACATTTCTCATCTTTTCGGACATTAGTGGCCAAGCAAGATTATTAGGCTGATAATCTAACCACAAGTATTTTAACTTAGACAAATCTTCGCTTACCTGCAATCCACCTTTGCCAGTTGTTACTTTTTTAAGAAATAACTCAAAGGGTAACTCTGATCTTCCAATTACTTCAGGTATTAATTCGTGGGACAACTGTGTATCTCCCTGCGTATATGCAAAGGCTGTACTTGGTTTAACCTTTTCTGCTAAGAAATAATATTCATTCATTACCAACCTGTTTTATTAAGCATATTAGGATTTTGTAAAAGTGGCTGTTTTACGTACTGGTCAAATAATTGCAAAAATTTAGCTTGATTTCCAGTAGCACCCATATCAGCTCTCATCATACCATCTAAAACGAAATCGTGATACTGGTTTGGGTGCTTTGAATAGTGATAAACATCAGAAATATCCACTTTATTCCAAGCTGCATCAAGTTTTAAACCATACTTATTTGCTATTGACTCAAATTTAGGTGTATACTTAGAAAGATGTTTATTAGAAGCAATATGGTGTATTATATTCCTTCCCCCCTTAGCGGCCACATCATCCACCTTCGAGGCGAACATCTTGCTCAAAAAAGCCCTAGATGCTTGCTTTAGTGCTACTCCTTGACCAAGCGTAAGCAAATCAAACTCAATATACACAGGCTCCATGATACCCTGCCCCGAGTTCATCGCTTTTGTGTATCCTTCTGAATACGCTTGAACGTACAATTGACCATACTCAGATACCCAAGCCTCGCTTTGTGCATCAAAAAAAGAACAATTGCACCCATCAGAACTAGCAAAAAGATTATACTTCTTTGCGTTTAAAGCTTCTTTGCCCTCACGACGAGCTATTTCCGCTACGATTGTTTTGTAATAATCTTTCGTGTACCAATCCGCCTTTGCATCGCCATAACCGCCTTCATGATATGCCCAATCTTTGCGCGTACCATCAATAGATTCTAACTGATACCTCATCCTTGGACCTTCCTCCATAGGATTATAAACAGTGGTTTGCTGTTGTCCTTCTTGACCTGTTGTGGTTGGTTTGGGCTGCAAACCCTCCGTATCAATCGCCCATATCGGCGTATTCCCCGCAAACTGATACGGCGAATACCAAGGATA
Organism: Saprospiraceae bacterium; assembly: GCA_012031785.1. GTDB lineage: Bacteria > Bacteroidota > Bacteroidia > Chitinophagales > Saprospiraceae > JAAUTG01. Next base: position 2,027 of record JAAUTG010000406.1, read on the forward strand.
GACACTACTTAACGGGTCAACCGAAATCATCCGACCGCTCCTTTCATCATACTCTCGAAAACGAAAATGTGTCTTGTTCCACTCGCGGTCTTTTTCCTGCCCATTGAAGGCAAACCGATACAACGCACTGGTGGCTGAATAGTTGCGCCCCGGCATCTCCATGCCAAAAGGGTAGTAATCCTGCGCATTGATTACGACGGCTTGGTAGTAATCAACAACTTGGCTACGCTTATGCAAGAGTAAAATTTATTTTTTGCCTTTTAGACAACTTCAAAACTCCGCTCTACTTGCTGTTTTGGAGAGTGAAAAAGCCCAAGTTTGAACGCTTGGGCTTCTTGTTAAAAATATGTCTGATAGATTTTATTCTTTTACTGCCAACGTCCAAAACATACAAATTTATATTCTGCATATAATCTTTTTCAGCCGTATAAAAGAAAAAGTTGTTTTTAGCCTTAAGGTTTCCTGCTATTTCTACAAGTAACTCCTTTGTTTTCTCATCAGTAGGATCGTAGTTTAAATATATCAAAAGGCACGTCTTTATTAGGTGTGTTCTTCCAAGTGGAAGCTGTATACTTTGGACTTAATGATACTTCTTTACTGATTTGTACCTGCTGTATTAATTCCCGAAAGGACTCATCTGTAAGCATTAGAGACGCTAAATATATGCCTTCATTCATCTTCTCCAATTCGTCTAATTCAAATACTATTTTGTATTCAATATTTGAAACCCCAAATAAGTGTTTTAAATTTTCTTCGTCCTTAATTTTAGCATTATTGCTTTGGCAGGAATACAAAACAACACAAGCGAAAAGATCATAATGATAGAGTTTTCATAATTACTACTTTTAACTTGTCCTGTACCATAATTGTAAATTAAGAAAGGTGTTCCTTTTCCTGCATTTTTCTCGCCTATCCAAGTAGCAATATTTCTTAATGTCCTACCTTTTTGATAATCAAAATCATATTTATCAAGCAACCCACCTGAACCTAATCTAACCTGTCCATTAGCGTTTAAGAGTGATAGTTTTATAGTACCGTATACTAAACCCGTTTCTGAGTTTCCACTCATTGAAGCAAAGTTTTTAAACATTGAACCACCAACACCATCTTTAAAGTCGCCAACACTAACTGGTGATAAGTTAATTTTAGAAGCATCTGCAAATAATGGTTTACCGCTATTGCCCCGATACCATTCGTTTGCTTCTGATAAAACTATTTTACCATCTGCATCGGGTCGGCTTTGCCATTCAGATTTAGTAAAACTATTAACTGTAATATCTGGGGCTTTACTTGTATTTCCCACATTGGTACTAAATTGAAATTGATTATCAACATAAACAGCTTGACCTGCATCGCCTGTACCAAATGCTTTAATAGATTGTCCTATTTGTAATTTTAAAGGATCAACTCCTGGATTCCATTTTGCTAATGAGCCGTGTTCTAAATTCCACTTATTCTCCAAATTCCAAAAGTTGTCATTTTTCTGAATTTGATAATTATCGTTTGGACAGTCTGGACATCTTCCATCAGGGTCAGTATATTTTATTGGATTATTCCAAAACGCTGAATATGGCGACATTCCGACTTGTCTTGGGTGGTCTGCTAAC
>JAAUTG010000089.1 GCA_012031785.1 Saprospiraceae bacterium
TAAATCAATTTCTTCTACACTCACCACGCGCATCTTTTGGGTATTTCGATAGTGCTGTGCCACTTCGTTACTGGCAATACGAAAAAGCCACGACGAGAAGGGAACTCCTTTGAACGTGTAATTGCCCAAATGCTCTAGTGCCTTCAAAAACACTTGTGCGCACAAGTCTCCTGAAAGTTCTTTGTCTCCAGTCCTGCGATAAACAAATTCATACACCGATTTATAATACCGATCATACAGAGGGCGGAAGTTTGCTGGTTGCTGTTGTGCTTCCTGAATTTCGAGCCACTCTGTTTGCATCACGGTATCAGGTGTGATGCTCTGCTGCATAGTCCAAGTGTTTTCCACGTGGGCAAGCGGGTTTTAAAAATGGAGGACACGCCTCTACATTTTTTACTGCTATTTACGGTGTTGATCCGTAGTTTAAAGTGTAGGTACTACAGCAATCAAACTACTTTTATTCCTCAACAACCCGTCAATAATTTTTCTAACTATCAAGAAATGTTCCTTCCTTATTCGCCAGTTGCCCTTTTTGGTGATTCGTTAGTACGTGTACCTAATCTTCACCTAAACACTGACAACACTTAATAAACGCTAATGAAGAAAAAAGATACAGGAAATGGGAGAAAAAAATTTCTTAAAATTTGTTATCACCTCCATTAAATTTGTTGAGGTCTGTTTTGGATGGTTAGAACTAAGGTATGAATGCTAAGTGATGACTGATGAAATCAACCCAATACTTTTTTTACAATCCATTCATTACCAAAATATTAATTGATTTAATTTTCATATTCCATTCGTTCTTCCTCTTTTTTTTCGTAGTTATTATGAATCACCAAGATTAATAAACCGAACACTACGGCAGAGATAATTAGTATGGTATTAATCAAGCCATCCACTGAAAAAGAGAGTCGAATCAAATGGTAGAAATAATGAACCCAGAATTTCGTATTACCTTATGAAATTTGTCGGTGTAAAAGAAAGAAAGCAGTAATAGCAGTACGTCGGTGATGATTAGGATAGTGAAAAACTCATCGAAGAAGATATTATTGATATTTTTAAAAGAAACGGCAAAACCACTGGATGGGATGAATGTTCCAATCGTCCAACCTATCAGGTTATACAAAGCCAATCCAAGCAAAAGAGGAACTAAAACGGTGGCAATCGTTTTTTTGTAGCGAATAAAGTTGACTACTTTAGATGGAATTTGAGCTTCAATTTTGCTGTTAAATACATCTCTACTTTGTGAAGCAAACAGGTACAATAGGTAAAAAAGTAGGATAGAAGCTACAATATCATAAGTAAATTGTAAGTCGTCTTTAATTTCAAACCAGTTGGAAGAAAGTTCTAAACTGGAAAGGTCCTTAAATATACGCCTGATTACGATAAGAGTAATAATTTCGTACTGTTTGTTAATGTAGGTGGTAATGGATTTAGGCAAATAGTAAATCAATAAATAGACCTCATAGACAAGAATAAACGAAAATGGCGTGTAGATTGCAGCGATAGGATTTTTCAAGAGTTTACCATCTGACCCCATTGCTTGCGTCATATCGGATGGAAGGAAGTTGAATTGTAGTAGATAAATGAATCCTAAGTGAATAACAAAACTAACAATAGCAATCGTCAGAATAACCTTTTCGCTGGCTTCTTTCGTTTCGTCAGAAAGCAGTCTTATGATGTAACATGACTAGAAGTGAATTGAGTTGCATTGTCTTCTGTTTTCCTTTAACCAATAAATATGGAAGTATGCTTTTAGCCTCGTGGGTTTAAACGAATGTACCTTACCTTGCCCTGCGAAGATAGCAAAAGGATGCGAGAGAAACAAGTATGTAGCACTTCATTTTCAGCGTATTACAAATCTAACTTGAAAGATTGCAAAAGAATGTCAATTGGTATATTGGCATAGTTCATGTTAGCGAATTCATTGTCTGCTATTCCTCTAACACTTAGCAAGTTGAGCAACTATATTTTTACTAGCTCTAATTTTAGGATTTTTCCATCGTAAACTCTTTGACAAAATCCCAGTTTAAAGAAAGTCCTAGTCCAGGAAGCGTGGGTGCATCAACGTTTCCATTCTTTACGATAATTTGCTCTTGCACTAAGTCGTACATCATCGGATTGCCGCCTAAAGAAAACTCAATCACATTAGCTGCAGGACTGGCAAAAGCAACGTTCACGCCCGCCATGAAAGAAAATGCAGAACCCCAGCAATGCGGTGCTAACTCTAACTGATAAGCCGACGCGAGATGCGCAGTGCGCATAGCCTCTGTGATACCACCAATAATCGCAGCGTCAGGTTGTAATACATCCACTGCTCTGAGGTCAATTAAATCACGCATATCAAAGCGTGTAAACTCGCTCTCTCCAGCCGCTATCGGAATAGAAGTAGTAGCCCTTACTTCAGCAGTTCCGCGCTTATTGTCAGGAGAAATCGGTTCTTCAAACCAGTATAAATTTTGATCTTCCACACTTTTACAAATCTTTTTGCTTCTGGCACGCTCATTGTTCCATGTGCGTCTGCCATCAACAAAATATCATCCCCCAAGGCTTTGCGAGCAGCTTTCACTCTAGCCACGCTATGCACCACTGTATCGTCCATTATGCCTACCCGCATTTTCACTGCCTTAAAATCCTTTTGTGGTATATCCCAGCAACTGCTCGCCTATTTCGTCTGTATCTGCCCAGCCACCACTAGCATAAATAGGCATTTGAGGTCGAACTGCTCCGCCAAGTAATTGCAGCACAGGCACTTGAAGTGACTTACCTACTAAATCCCACAATGCCATGTCCACACCGCTCATTGCCGAAACCGTCAAGCCACGTCTTCCAAGAATAGGAAAAACTCTACCTTTACTTACGGCATAATGATCTCTTACGCCGCTATACATTCGCTCCCAAAGTTGGTTAATATTTCTTGCGTCCTGCCCTATAAGTATGGGGCGTAGCTCCTGCTCTACGCAAGTTACAATGGAAGCGCACACACCAGAGGAACCAACGGCTGCTTTTGCCTCTCCGAATCCTTGTAATCCACTTTCAGTGGTGATGACGACCAAAGTCATGTCAAAATTAGCTTGTAGCCCATAGTCAGAGCGGTGCTGCTTGGGCTGTGCAATAGGACACCTCAACCAATAAGCTTCTACTTTTGCAATCTTCATAATAGTGGCAATAAGGTTTCGATAGATTTTTTTGTCAGCATGGTGTAGAATGCTTCAGTTACTGCTGAACTACCGTGGTCTTCCAAAAATTTTTTTTGTTCTGCGGTCAATCCAATTGGATTTTCGTCAATATTTCCAGGAAAAGGGTTAGCAGGTGTCCTATCCACAGGAGGAGAAAATTCTACGGATAACGCACCATCGTAACCTACTGATTTAAGTTTGTTGACCAGCTCTTCCCAATTGATTTTTCCCATACCAGGTGCCAAACGGTTATTGTCTGCTACGTGAAAACCTACTAATCTATCTTTAGCGCGTTCAATAGCAGCCAAAGGATTGTCTTCTTCTATATTCATGTGAAAAATATCAAGACAAACGCCACAATTTACACCGACCGCTTCCGCCAGTGCTAGAGCTTGGTCGCCACGATTGATGAAGTAGGTTTCAAAGCGGTTGATTGGCTCTATTCCCAATCGAATACCTGATTTTTCTGCAAAATCATAACATTCTTTCATGGAGTCAATTGCCCATTGCCATTCTTCTTCGCGGCGAGCATCTGGTACAATTTTTCCAACTGTTCCTGGCACCACAGATACCATTTGCCCATCAAGCTCTTTCACCATCGTGATAATATCTTTAACGTACTGGACAGAAGCTGCACGCTGGGCTTCTGATTTACTGAGCAAATTGCGTTCGCCAAGCATAAGAGTCACGGAACCCCAGCAAATTAGGTTGTGGTTTTTTAATAATTGCCGAACGTATTTTGTATCATACTTATCAGGTGAACCTTCGATTTCGAGGGCATGATAACCTAGCGATGCGATGCGTGCTACCGTAGCTTCAATGGTTTCTGCACGCATCCAGTTGTGAATTGCAATTTGCATATTGTAAAGAGTTGGTTGTTCAAACAAAAGTAGTTATTTGCCCAAAATATAGAAAATTTATGAGGGATTTATTTTTCCGCCTTTCTATCGAACCAAAGTTACCCAGCCTAGTAGCGTATTTTCACGCCCAGAATCGCTATCTTTGTACAATAGGCTGTAAGCGTAGCTCCCTTCTGGTGCTAGATTATTGTTCCAATTTCCGTTCCAAGGCTCACTGGTACTTTCAAACACAATATTTCCCCAACGATTGAATATTCTTAACGATAGCACTTCAATATCCACTGCCTCTGGAAAAAATAAGTCGTTAATGTTATCGCCGTTTGGACTAAAAATATTTGGAATGTAAATAGCTCCTTGACAATCGTCGGTTTGAATTTCTAAGGAAGCCTCAAACGGACAATCATCCACCAAAGCAGTTACAATATAATTTCCTGCATTATTAATCAATCGCTGCGTTTTTTGGCTACCATCTTCCCATTCCCATGCTGTAATTGCTTCGTCCAAAGTCACTTCTAGCAATAGTTCTTTTCCTAGACAAAGTACAGAATCAGGACTAATGTTAAATTCAATGGGCGCACGCTGGAGCACTTCTTCCAACAATTGAATAGTAATAGAATCCGTCGCGCTGCAATAAGCATTAGTTACGTTCACACGGTAATTACCTGCATTCTCGATAGTTCGACGAGGTAAGGTAGAACCATCCTCCCACAAGTAGTTGTAAGCTCCAAGTTGGCTGGCATCTAAAGTGAGGGGCGTTACTTCGCACAAGACAGTATCTTGCCCCAAATTGATAGCAGGAGGCATCAATACTTGTATTTGCTGGATAAATGTGTCTGGACAAGTTGATAATTCAGTAATGAGCTGAATTTCAAACTGCCCTGATTCGGCATACACGATAGGTGGTGGCATTAAAGTAGAAGCACGATTTGGTGTACCGCCCTCGAATATCCATTCGTAGCGGTCGAATACATTCTCGGGAAGTGCTTCAATAGTCAGCAAATTATTGGTGCAAATAGTATCTTGAGCTTCAAAAAAAGCGATAGGCTGTTCTGAAGGGCTACAAAAGTCAATAGTGGTCGCCGTAAAATCAATCAAACGACCATTGAGTTGGTGATGTTGACATTGACCGCTTGCGAAGGCGTGGAAATATCAGTTAAAGCCAGTGTTAAAGGCTCGCTTTTAAAGCAATAACTGGAATTGAGACAAGAGATTAAGCGACCATTTTTATCCAAACCTGTCAAGTAGGTATTTTGGGTGGAATCATAAGCCGTCACGCGGAATCCGCCATCTGGCATCAGGGCAAAAGGTTTCCCAAATTCGTCATCCGTCGAGCCTTTTAGTGCACGTATCCAAATCACGTCTCCAACCTCATTTAACTTAGTGAGGTAAGAAATATTTGGGTTAGCACTATAAACTATTATTTCGTTATCAGAAGTAACTTCCAAATTAGCTACTCTAGATTGCATAGACAAATCCAAGCGCTTATACCAGACAGGGTCGCCATTTTGAGCTATTCGAGCCAATCGCGGTTGATCATCCTGTGGTGAAAAACCACTTACAATAAGGTCTCCATTGCTTAATTCTTGAATATCTAAGGCGTGTAAATCTTCAGCTGTTTTTGCCCAAATCAAATTTCCATTTGCATCCAATCTAACGAGAATGGCACTTTGGATTTGATTATAAATATCGCGCAAAATAGGGTCATCAGTAGAAAAACAGGATAAAATCGTACTACCATCACGCAGGGCGGTCATTCTATTAATCCAATCCACACTCAATTGTCTTGCCCAAAGTAATTCACCATTTTCCTTCATCGTGACCACGCCTTGTGCACTCGAACTAGCACTTACAGGAAGGCTCATTTGAAGATTCCCATTCGATTGCTGGATAACGTTTGAAGCCGTAAACCCTTCTATGCGTTTGTCCCAAATTTTATTACCTTGCTGATCAACTTTCACTAAAAAAGTTTCTTTTAGATTGGGGGAGGAAAAAGAACTTCCCACAATCAGCGACAAAACGTCTGTTGAATTGTTTAATGGTATAACGTCTATATTGTCAGGGAAGAAATTTTCTTGTCCATTTCTATACACTTTGTTCCAGCGGACTTCCCCAGTGGGGGAAAGTTTTAGCAAAGTAGGGCGCAACTGTAAAATGGAGACGGATTCATCCAAAGTTAAGATAGTCATGCCTAGTACAGCAGACTGGTCAGCGAGTGGTGCAATAACGTGTCCTACGAGTAAAGTATCTGTCAAGTTCGGTTCCAATATGCTCTGAAAAGAAAATTGAGCAGTGGCTAATGTTGAAGATACAACCAAAATTCCGATTAAAAAGTGCCTGTACATAAAACCTTTGAATGAATAGTTCTGTGACAATTTTTGTAGCATTAATAATAGCTGTACTTTTTAGGATGAGATTACATCTATTCAGCTATCATAGCACAAAATTTATCAAAGAAGGAAGTGAATTTAAGTATCTTTATTTTATTTGTGCCTCAATGGGCTTTTTTCGTCTAAAAAGACAAAGCTATCAAAGCCAATGAAACCTGATTTCGCCCACAATATAGCGTTAACTTTTATTATATGTAATCTCTTAACACTGTTTTGAAAATACTTTTACAATAACAAACTAAACTTGATAATGGCAGAACGTCAAAACACTAAAAACAAAAAGCACGCTTCAAGGTAATTTACCTAAGTTAATTCTATTCATTGGAGTATTTGCCCTATCTTTTTTATTTTATTTAAAGTCTTCGCACCGCAATCGGGCAGCTACACTTCTATTCCAAAAGAATATCAATTGACCTATCTTCCTGCGGAGTTTAATGCTGATTTGAATGAGGAAGAAGCGCTGGTCATTCTATCAAATCCTAATCGCTTCAGAAAAGAATTTAATCAATTGGTACAAGATTTTAACTTGCAGTTACTCCATCACGTAGCTAATCGAATGGGACTTTCTGAAATAGATAGGTCTAAAATTGAGCAAGAATACAGCAAACATCACAGTTACATCGAAGGAATGTACTACAATGATTTTATTGCCTTGAAGGATACCACTTCTTCGGGATATAAAATTTGGTACGGCACCGAAATGGGAGATGCAGTGGATTACTTTTATGAGGTTTGCTCAAAATACACCTGCTTTTTAGTAAATTTAGTCATTACTGCGGTCGTTTACAATGAAGGCGGGAAGATTGCTGCTAAAGGAAATAAGGTAGAAACCCCTTGTGGAATAGCATTGACCGAAGGATTGCGCCCAATGATAAAACGCTTGGAAGAGCGAGCTGCGATTGACGATTTTTCTCGCTCTAAAAATCTGATTCAAAAACGAATAGACCATGTGATTGCTGAATTGGCACTCATCAAAGTGGAGGACACCAAAGCCTTGAGTAGAAGCCTACAAACTCGTATTTGGGGATACCCTGTTTCTAGTACAAATATAGAAATTTCTGCCATATCTTATGTGAAAGTTGGTTTTGACCTCAATAAAAAATTTGATTTAGCAGTGGATACAAAGGGAAAATTTGTCACCATCACGCTGCCTCAACCAACTATTTTATCTATGGAAGTGCATCCACGAATTGATAAAATGGATATTGGTTGGATGCGTGAACTAAAAAGCAATGATATGAATAAGGATATAGAAGCCCTCACAGAAGCATTCAGGGACGACGTGATTAATACAGACGTATTTTCAAAGGCTAAAAGGGAAGCCGTGGAATTACTGGATACTATATTAGGTCCTCTGGTTGCTTCTCTAGGAAAAAGTTATAAGATGCGCATTCAGTTTGACAACGAAACGCCTACTGTGGAAACTATATCTGCGGTGAATTAAGTGTGGTGGGATAGGCTTTGGTGGAATCTCGTCAACTTAGTAAAATCTTACTCTCCTTAACGAAATAATTTTTATATTAAAAAATATAAAAATTATTGATATTGAAGCAGATAGTGTCGTTGACTGGCAGTCAACCCGACACTATCTTAGCCAACTAGACAAGTCAAGTCCTAACTCAGGCAGAAACTACCTTCCAAATCTTTAACACTAAAGCCGCAAAAGACCAGTTGCGTCACATCAATACCAACTAATGCGACGCAACTATTTTTTCTATTTTACAAAACAATGGCAGTCAATAATTTACGAGTATTCTATTGTAACTCATTTTTGGCTTGTTCCCAAAGACCAGTTGCCTGATTATCAATTATTATTCCCATTCTGAATGAAAAACACCTTCTCTATCCACGCGCTCGTAGGTATGAGAACCAAACAAATCGCGCTGCGCCTGCACTAAGTTGAGTGGCAATCGTCCGCTTCGATTGGCATCAAAATAGGACAAAGAAGCCGCAAAAGTCATCATAGGAATACCATAATCAATACCTAATTTTACAGCTAAACGCATTCTTTTTTGAAGGTCTAGAATAAGGTCTTTAAACACTTCTGACAGGAATAGGCTCTTGAGGTCTGGCTGTTTAGAATATGCCTGACGCATGAGTTCCAGTAAATTGGCACGAATAATACAACCACCTCGCCAGATTTTGGAAATTTCTTCCATATTCAATCCATACTGATATTCCTTAGAAGCCTCTGCCATCATGGACATTCCTTGTGAGTAAGTCACTAGAAAAGCAAAATACAAGGCATCCTCCATTAAGTCAATTAACTCATTTTGGTCAATGCTTGCTCCAGCAGTTTGAAGGTTCAAAAATCCTCTATTTGTTGTCGCTGCTCCTTCAACGCAGAAATTCCGCGCATAGCAACTGCCGCATCTACTGTTGGAATGGCAACCCCCAAATCCATGCTATTTTGAGAAGTCCATTTTCCAGTTCCTTTCTGCTTGGCTTTATCCAAAATGGCATCTACTAGTTCGCCCTCACTAAATTCGTCAGCGTAAGCAAATATTTGAGCAGTAATCTCAATCAAAAAGGATTGTAATTTGCCTTCATTCCAGTTACTAAAAACAGTGTGCAACTGGCGATTGGTCAAGCCCCCTACCCTTTTCAGCACGTCGTAAGTTTCTGCAATCAATTGCATCAATCCGTACTCAATACCATTATGCACCATTTTAACATAGTTTCCCGATGAAGTGTTACCGAGATAAGCCACACAAGGCTCCTGAGCTACTTTAGCTGCTACGGCTTCAAACACAGGACGCACTAACTCGTAAGCTATTGGGTCGCCACCAGGCATGATACTTGGTCCGAAACGCGCGCCTTTTGACCCACCAGACACACCAACGCCTAGGAAACGGAGTCCTTTTTCGTTCAAGTATTTTTCACGACGATTGGTATCCTCAAAAAAGGAATTTCCGCCGTCAATAATTAAATCGCCCTCATCAAGGTGTGGCAAAAGGTCTTCTATGACAATGTCCACGACTTTGCCAGCAGGCACAAGTAGCATAATGACACGCGGCGTTTTTAATAATGCTACAAACTCGTGGGTTTCAGTAGCGCCTTTAATAATGCGTCCTTCAGCTTCTTGTTCCAATAGTTTGGCTTTTTCGTCATCTTTGTCCAAACCTAATGCTGAAAAACCATGATCGGCGACATTGAGTAAAAAATTTCTACCCATCACGCCCAAACCAATCATCCCAAAATCGTATAATTGAGTGGTCATGTTGTATAATGTTTTATTGTTTAATTTTACCAATTGATGTTAGGCAGTTTGCTATTCGTTGCTTGGTCATTCTCTCACACCTGCTAAAGTATTCCAGCAATCACTACTCAAAACACTTGTATTTGAGCAAATGGCGAACAGCAAAAAGCTAATCGCGTAGCATCAGTTACCAATTATTTTCTAATGTTTCTACTTTTCCAAGTCTCCTATTGTGACGGTCTTCATTGGTGTATGCTGCGTCAACGTAAGCTTTTACCAATTCTTCTGCCACCGCAATACCCGTGATTCTACCACCTAAACACATGATATTCATAGCATCATGCTCTACGCCTTGTCGCGCCGAGTAAGAATCAGTGATGACAGAAGCTCGCGCGCCTTTCACTTTATTTGCAGCAATAGCCGCGCCTACTCCACTTCCGCAGACAGCAATACCTTTATGCACTTTTCTGGTAGTTACCGCTTGCGCCAAAGGAATTATAAAGTCTGGATAATCGTCCTGCGCGTCGTAAGTCAAAGCACCAAAGTCTATTACTTCGTGTCCCAGCGTTTGTATTAATTCAATAATCTGTTCTTTTAAAGCGAACCCTCCATGATCAGCAGCGATTCCAATTTTCATAGTAGATTTATTTTATTATGAATAGAAGTAATTGTTAATAGTGGCTTTGGCTGGTTCGCGAATTGTCGTTTATGATTTGAGGTAACCGACAATTTCACACTTTGCCATCGCACTTGTCTTTTTTCATTGTTGTTATTGTCGGATTCGATACCTAATGCAGTTAAGCCTGCTACCTTTTTCAACCATACCAATCGAAAAATACTTAGTATATTAAGTGGTTGCCATTTAACAACCATCACAAAGTTGCTGTGGTTGTTATAAGTGAATACTAAATATTTTATATCGTGTAGTAATTTTAAATCAGCATGAAGAGGACTTTGTATGTTCGACCAGTATGCTTCCATCAAGTTGCTATCTCCAGCAAAATGCGGCGTAGTAGGAATCAAGCTGTTGTATTTGACTTGAAGATAAGTAGAAGCATCGCAAGTTATTACTGACATATTATTCTTTCATCTTGAGTAGGAATAAAAAATCTCATTCAAATTATTTTACAATAATATAATCAAAATTTGAAACTCCCCTTAAATTTACGCACAAAATAATAATGTTATCCCAAAGCCAACAAAATTTATTATTCATTTGGCAATATTTTGTCACAATTCAACTTTATGGAGCCTTTAATTCTAGTCATTTTTGGTGCTTCTGGCGATTTGGCAGAGCGAAAACTATTACCTGCTGTCCTTGAATTACAAAAAGGCGGATTTCTTCCAGAGAACTTCGCAGTGTTGGGCGTAAGTCGTTCTAAATTCTCAGATGAAGCGTTTAGGGAAAAAATATTTTTTGAAAGTGATTTCATCAAATCAAATGGCATGAGCGAAGAAGCCAAGCAGACATTTTCAGAAAAACTATACTATCTAGCTATAGATACTTCTAATGAAGAAGATTATGGAAAAGTAAAAGAAAAACTAATCGAATTAAATACAAAACACCAAACTAATCATAATTTCTTATTCTACCTTTCCACGCCACCTAATTTGTATTCGACCATCCCTGCTGCACTAGCCGCACACGGGTTGAATAAAGAAACAGAAGGCTGGCGAAGACTGGTCATTGAGAAGCCATTCGGACATGACGAGGCTTCCGCCAAAGCGTTAAATCAAGATTTACTAAAATATTTTGATGAAGAGCGTATTTACAGAATTGACCATTACTTAGGTAAAGAAACGGTACAAAATTTACTGGTAACGCGCTTTGCTAATGGTATTTTTGAACCACTTTGGAATAGAAACTATGTGGAGCGCGTGGAAATCACCGCCGCGGAAAGCGTGGGCGTGAAAGGCAGAGCAGGATATTACGATCAATCAGGTGCGTTGAAAGATATGGTGCAAAATCATTTGCTACAAATCTTGGCACACGTTGCCATGGAAGCCCCAAATACAGCCGATGCAAACGCAATTAGAGGCGAAAAACAAAAATTGTTCCAAGCTATTCGCGCCATCAAAAAAGAAGAAGTAGCAAAGTATGTTATTCGGGGTCAATATATTGCCTCAGACATGGATGGCAGAATAGAAGAAGGCTACCGCGACCATGAGGATATTCCAAGTAATTCAAAAACAGAAACTTACGTTGCTTTAAAGCTGTTTATAGACAACTGGCGTTGGGCAGGCGTTCCGTTTTTTATTCGTACTGGAAAGCAAATGCCAACCAAAGTGACGGAAGTAGTGGTCACCTTCAAGTCGCCACCCTATCCTTTGTTCAAACGCGAGTACGAATTTGATGACCTTAATAATCAATTAATTATGCGTATCCAGCCAGACGAAGGCATTGCGCTTCAATTTGGCATGAAGGTGCCTGGTGCAGGTTTTAAGGTAAAAAATGTGGATATGGAGTTTCATTATTCCGAACTGGTGGATGCTTATATGCCAGAAGCTTATGAGCGATTGCTATTGGATTGTATGCGTGGCGATGCTACCCTATACACACACGGAGAATCGGTGGAAGCAGCTTGGCGTTTTGTAGATCCTATTATTCAGGCGTGGCAGGAAGATAATGCAATACCAGTTTATGGCTATCCAGCCGGCACCTGGGGACCAAACGTGGCAGATGATTTAGTGGATGGGGAAAATGAAACTTGGCACAATCCGTATAAATCCTTGACTATCAACGACAATTATTGCGTATTGTAGTTGTTGTTATCCAATGAACTGCTTTTGCCACTAGCTATTTGCCCCAATCAAGTATTTAAGCGGCATCATAGCTAGAATGCTTTAGTAGATAGACACCACAAGCATGTAAAATTAAGCAAAAAGCCAATAACAGATAGTGTAACTTATTTTTTATTTAAGGTGGTGCAAGGGATTTTGAAGACCGTTCCACACCCTTGCACCATCCCAATTTTAAAGATTTATAATAAATGGCGTTCAATCCTGTACAGGCACAGATAAAGGTTTTTCCGACCAAAGAAATAGTAGCAACACAGTTTGCAGAAGATTTATAGCTTGGACGATGGGCAAATCAAAGTTCACCGTCGCCCTTTCCGGTGGAAGCACACCCAAAATATTATTTGAACTGTTAGCTGCTGAATATTTAGATAAGTTCAATTGGGAGAATATTCATTTTTTTGGGGCGATGAGCGTAATGTGCCGCCCACTCATGCAGATAGCAATTACAAAATGACTTACGATAGTTTGCTGAAGTATCTTCCTGCTGCTCAACTGAATGAATACAGAATTTACGGCGAAAACGAACCCCAAGCAGAAGCCATACGATATGGAAAAGTGATTGAACAGCACACCGACTTAGAAGAGGGTCTGCCAGTGTTTGATTTGATTATTTTAGGTCTTGGAGAGGACGGACATACAGCTTCTATTTTTCCTCATCAAATGGAACTGCTAAAGGATGCCCACGTATGCTGCGTCGCTCAACATCCTGAAAGTGGTCAAATTCGAGTTTCTTTGACAGGAAAAACCATTAATCGCGCTCGAAAAGTAGCCTTTTTAGTGACTGGTGAAGGAAAATCGGGACGAATAGAAGAAATTTTTAAAGCACAAGGTGCATGGGAAAGCTATCCTGCCACCTTCATCCAGCCTACTCATGGTGAATTAATTTGGTATATGGATAAGTCCGCAGCCAGTAAATTGTAAATGATGCTATTTTGATCGTGGCAGCATTTAGAAAAATAGTTTGTCGTAAAGCCTCAAAACGAACCTTTTACAAATAACCCAGTAAACAGACCAACTGCGTACTATTTTGTGGGAGAAGGCTTGAGGGATTTGTAAAACCCAAAAACCGCTCTCCGTTTGTCACTTATTTCAGATTGTTTCGTCAATAACTAAAATGCTTGGCACTGTTTTTTCATAAAACACATTCGGCTCATGCTGCGATTATTTACTTTTCTCCTTATTATAGCTGCTTACAGTTGCAGCCCTAAAGTGCAACCTGCTGCAAATGCAGAGGAAGCAGAACCAGAATACTTGGATATTATTACGACAGAAGAAATCGAAAAGCCCGTGGAAGAATACAATTACGTAGAAGAAAAGCCAATTCCCTCTATCGTCAACATTCCTGTTAATCTCAAAATCAGTGAGTTAGAGAAGATGATTAACTATGAATTTGACAAAGCCTTGCAAGTCAACAGTACCTTTGAGCAGGATGGACTTTCTGTAAAAGCCTCTAAATTAAGTCCTCTAAAATTGAGCGCGGAAGGGCAACGCATCAAGTACCTGGTGCCACTCAAACTTTTGTACAAAAATGTCGGTATCGGTACCGTCAAAGCAGATGGCGCAATCGCATTACAATTTTTTACAGACTTTAATATCCTACCAGATTGGACACTCACCACCAAATCGCAAATCGAAAGCTACGAGTGGTTAGAACAACCAAAACTGCGGCTAGGCGTAGTTAATATTCCCGCCACTTTCGTTGGGGACATTGTAATGGATCAAAGCAAAGAAGTGATTACACAATCTATTGACCAGCAACTAAAAGATAATTTGGATTTAAAGTCAGTCATGCAAAACGCATGGAAGCAAATTTACCAACCTATCGAAATTTCAAAAGAGTATAACACTTGGATTCAGATTAATCCAAAGCACATCGGTGCCACCCCCTTGAAAAATAATGGAGAATCTATTTCTTTCAGCATCTTCATCGAATCGTTGCCCTATGTATCGCTAGGCGAAAAACCTTCATCAACTCAAATTGCTGCGCTTCCCGCCTTTAAGTTTGAAAACAGACCCGACCAAGATTTTCAAGTATTGCTTGCTACCGATGTTCCTTACAAGGAAGCAGAAGCACTGGCTTTGAAAAACGTAAAAGGGCAAGAATACGCTTCTGGGAAATACAAAGTAAAAGTCGAAGACTTGCAACTCTATGGTCAGGGTGAAAAATTAGTAGTGGATACCAAACTTTCAGGGAGTTATAAAGGGAGTATCTATTTGACAGGCGAACCCTTTTACAACAGCTTGACGAACAAAGTGGATATTAAAAATCTTGATTTTACGCTCGGTACTAAAAACTTCCTCCTCAAAACTGCAGGTTGGTTACTAAAAAGCAACTTGCGCAGTCAAATTCTAAACAATCTCAATTTCCTGATAGATTACAACTTAGAAGAAATCAAAAAACAGGCTCAAACCCAACTCACGCGCTATGAAATTGCGCCAGGCATCGTAGTGAAAGGGAATTTAGATAATTTAGGTATCACTGACGTTTACCTTACCCCTCAAGGTATTCGCGTCAAACTTGGCATCAAAGGTAAACTGAACGTCGGCATGGAAGAAGTAACACTCATTCAACACACTGGAAAATAATTAGTATGCCGCCTAAATCCTACGTAACACCACCAATAAAGGAGCAACATCAATTAATTTGGTTAGATTGGGTCACTGATTTTATGGATTCCAAATTCCGCATTCCTTTCACCAATATTCGCTTCGGCGCAGACGCTATCATTGGACTATTTCCCTACGCTGGAGACATCATCGGGTTTGCCATTTCCAGTATCCTTGTCGTGACAATGGTACATCATGGTGCCAGTGGTAAAGTCATTCTCAAAATGTTGGTTAACATCATTTTAGATACTCTAGTTGGCGCAATTCCCTTACTAGGCGACCTTTTTGATTTAACCTTCAAAGCCAATCGAAGAAACTTCAACTTGCTTAAAGAACACTATCAACAAGGTAAACATCAAGGCAATGCTTGGTGGGCAATCCTCCTTATTTTTGGGGTGCTCATTGGCTTACTGGTACTGATATTTTTTATCTCTATACAAGTAATTCAATGGCTAGAGCTGATGGCTAGAGGATAGATTGAAAGCGAAAAACACGATGTGCTTTTCATAATGAATGATGAAAAGCCAGCTCTGCGTAGGATTTCTAAAATTACGAAACTTGACGAAACAGTGGTCACACAAGTAATCGAAAGTTGAAAGAACAAATAAAGACCGACCATAATGTGTGGCAGACTATACTTATGTATTTTGTAACCAAAGAGAAAAATTCGTTTTTCGAGCAAACGAAAGCAAAAAAATTAAAAAAGCACTTTTTTAGAATGAAAAACGACTAACTTTGCTGGAACATAAACGACTATTTAAAATGCGTTGTATTGGTAGAAATGCTGAAGAAGTCTAGTAATCTAAATAAATAGAGTATTTTGAAAAGATTATTTTCATTAATCAAGAAGGATAAGATAATTAATTTTTTTAGTGAAATTGTAATCATCATCGTTGGTGTTTTATTAGCTTTTTATCTTACTAAACTTGGTGATTCTCAAAAAACAAGACCAAACGGAAAAGGAAATAATAAAACAAGTTTATTTTGAGTTAAAAGAAAAATCTTGTTGATCTGGAGCAAGATTTAGCGGTACTAAAAGTAGCTTATTTAAGCAACTTGAGCATATTACGTTTTTTAGAAAGCGACAAGGAAATATCAGATTCTTTGATTATGGATTTTTATTGGATGACACAAGATGAATACATATTTCCAAATACTTCTGGATATGAAAATTTAAAATCATTTGGACTAAATCTTATTAAAAATGATTCATTAAGAAATTTAATTATTTTAGCTTACAATAATGATTTTCCAAGAATTACTGTTGGAAATGATTTTAATCCAAATATCAATCAATTTCTATTGCCTTACTATCAGGAACATTTCGCTCTAAATAAAAATTTGGAACTAAAATATGAATTAAAGTTAAATGATTCCACTACAGTTAAATACCCAGTAAAAATATCAAAGGATTTACACTTAAAAATAGGCTACAAGCCATTGAATGTAGAAGCTCTCAAAAAGGACGAAGTGTTTTCAATATTGGCAAACAGAACAATTGAAATGAGAATGCATAAATTAAAGTACTATTCTACAAGTATAAACAGGGTTAAAGATATTCTAAGAATGATTAAAAAAGATTATTCTATTGAATAACGAAGCTCTTCCTTCAACAACCTCATTTATGAATTGGCGGAATTGGTGCTCAAACTAAGCTCCTCAGATTCAGTAAAGTTAAGTTTGAAAATGATAAATCCTTCTTCAAAAGCCGCCATTCCATAAATATGCGAGACATTACCAAAGATTAATGATTTTTTTCGTATTCATTTTGAATAAACGGTACCACAAAAAATTTTAAACCCAATTTTGGTAGATAAGAGCAAAACCATGGAGGCGACAAAGGTTGTGCTTCTCCGAAGCAGTTTGTCTCGTCTTTCATCAAAATTCCTACAAAGGTTATGCTTCTCCGAAGCCGTTTGTCTCGTCTTTCGCCAAAATTCTACAAAGGTTACGCTTCTCCGAAGCTAGTT
>JAAUTG010000090.1 GCA_012031785.1 Saprospiraceae bacterium
TTTCACCTTTTCTGCTCGCCATTGCTCCACTTTCTTTTCTAACTCTCGCACCGAGCATTGGTGCGTGACTGTTTCATGGTATAGTGCTAATTGTACACCAAAATCCTCCACTCCATTCAACACTTTAGCGTTGTCCCGTAGAGATTTTTCCATTCTTTCAAGCCTTGTTGAATTGGCTGGTGGTAATTTGAGTAGATTCAGATAGTTTGTAACTGTAGAACGTCGCTTGCCCACTCGGTCGGAGAGTTTTTCGTGGGTAAGATTAAATTCTTCTATCAAACGCTGATAAGTGGATGCAATTTCAATGGCGTTGAGATTCTCGCGCTGAATGTTCTCCACCAGAGCCATTTCTAGCATTTCCTCGTCATTGGCAATGCGCACATAAGCAGGAATCTCCGCTAAGCCTGCTTTTTTGCTCGCTCTAAGTCGCCGTTCTCCTGAAATGAGTTGATAAGTATTGCGGTCTAACCGACGCAGTGTGATGGGTTGAATTAATCCATACGTTTTGATAGAATCGGCTAGTTCTTGTAGGGCTTCCTCATCAAAATCCTTTCGAGGTTGAAAAGGATTGACCTCAATTTCGTGGATAGGAATATTAGCCACCGCGCTAGAAAGTTCTTTAATGACTTGCTCTTGGTTGTTTTGTGCAACTTCTGCTTCGATGTTGTTCAACAAAGCTCTCAACCCTTTCCCTAATTGTTGTTTCTGATCTTGTTTCGCCATGCTATTGAATTGAATGTCATTGTTTTATCTACTTGCTTATTCGTCTTTAGGGATATATTGTTCCTCTTCCAGAAGGTAATTTGTTTTTACGAAGTCGGGCGTACTGTCGGAATGCCTCGCAGTCGAATGTCATCAACTTAGTCAAATCCTACTGTCATTGATGATGTAATTTTAGTATTTTTGAATATATAAGTTATCGAAAATGAGTGTTTAGTGTCGGAGTGACTGCCAGTCACCCCGACACTATCACGCTTCGTCCAATCTTAAGTTGACGACATTCGACTCGCAGTCACTCCAACAATGTATTACCTTATCGCGCTTGTATTAACAAGTTAGACATTATTGGTGTCCTTAATCTTACTCCAAAAAGCTATAAGCTAATGCGGTTAAGCAGCTTCTTGTTGCAATTTGATAGAATCTTTATTGTTGACTAAAAATTCTTTTGCTAGATTCAAGAAATTGATAGAACCTGTGCTGGCAGCATCGTAAAGTACAATTGGTTGCCCGACGTTAGGCGATTCTCCAATTTTAGCGTTTCTGTGAATCACTGTATCGAATACTTTGTCTTTGAACACTTCTCTAACTTCGTTCACTACCATGTTGGCTAGTCGCAAGCGACGGTCGTACATAGAAAGTAAAATACCTTCTATTTCTAGGACTGGGTTGAGTTGTTGTTTTACCAGTTTGATGGTATTCTGCAATTTCCCCAAACCTTCCAAAGAAAAGTATTCGCACTGCACTGGAATCAACACTGTATCTGCTGCAGATAGCGCGTTCACGGTTACAATTCCCAACGACGGCAAACAGTCTATAAAAATATAGTCGTAATCGTCGCGTAGTTGATTGACTACGCCGCGCATCACAAATTCGCGGTCTTGGCGATTGACCAATTCCAACTCTGCACCTACCAAATCTATGCTAGAGGGAATAATCCAAAGATTAGGTGTATCCGTTTTTTTCACTGCCTCTCTTGGAGGAAGCCCGTTCACCATACAATCGTAGATACTTTTTTCTATCGTTTCGGGCATAATCCCTACGCCTGAAGTGCTATTGGCTTGCGGGTCAGAGTCTATGAGTAAGATTTTTTTATCCAACACTGCTAAACAGGCTGCCAAATTGATGGCAGTGGTTGTTTTGCCTACACCTCCCTTTTGGTTCGCTATTGCTACAACTTTTCCCATGTGATATTGTAAAATGTTAGTAATTGATGTTTTGTAGTTGAATATCGCTTATCGCTAAAAAGTATTAGCGAACAAAAAATACGTAGTTTACATCACACCAATAATGAATCATCATTAATTTACTTTACTTATTTGTATTGTGTTACGCAGTTGGCTATTTTATTTGGACTTTAGTTTGAATTGCAGCATTATTTTCATAACTTATTGATAATAAATCAACTAAAGATTAACATCAAGCTGCTAAAAACCAAGTGCGTGACATCAGTTACTACAATTCGACGCTTTCCCCGATAGCAAGTAACAATAGTTTTTTCCCCTTTTCTGCAAATGCTTGTTGCGCCTTTTCGTGGTCTATCTTGATGTATCCGAAAGTATCGAAATGACAGCCAATAATGGTGTCGCATTCTATAAAATCACTCGCAATCAAGGCATCTTCGTATCCCATGGTAAAATTATCACCAATTGGGAGTATCGCAAAATTCAGTTTAGGACAGAACATAGGAATTAATTTCATGTCCATTGTCAGTGCAGTGTCGCCAGCAAAGTAGAAACTACCTTCGTCATTCCAAACTAGAAATCCAGTTGGATTACCACCATTTGAGCCATCAGGTAGGGTACTGCTGTGAATGGCATTAACCAATTTGATTGTGCCGAAGTCAAAATTCGCTTTTCCGCCATGATTGAATGGATGGTTCTTATTGATTCCCTTCTGCTCATACCAACTTACAATTTCATAATTCGCCAGCAAGGTAGCTCCTGTTCTATTCAGAATTGCCTCCGCATCTGCTAGGTGGTCGCCGTGTCCATGTGAAACTAATACATAGTCTGCAGGAATGGTATTTATGTCAATAGTTTGTGCTAAACCATTTGGTGTAATAAATGGGTCAAAAATAAGATACTTTCCAGCAGTTGCGATGCCAAAAGCAGAATGTCCATAGTACGTGATACGCATGATGTTGAATTTGAATTAGGTATAGCCGTTTAAATTTTCAGCAATAATCCGAACAATTGCAAAAATGCAAAATTTAAATTCTTTTTTCAAAAAAGAAAAAGAGATGGCTTCTTTTTTATTAACAATTATGTTCATAATGAACTAAATGAGTACAAAATGCTTTTTAGTACGCACTCAAATTTGTGGAAAAATAATTTGTAATTTTTGCGGACGAAACAAGTGCATACCTTTATTTGGGAAAATATTAAAAAAATATTATGATTACTTTAATTAATGGTACTAACCGAAAAAACAACAAAACCGATGTATTTGCAGTACAATTTTATAAAATTCTTCAATCACAGACTGAAGAAACAGTGCGCTATTTGTCTCTAGACGCTATTGCTCACGATTGGTTTTTTCCGGAGATGTATAAAATGGAGCATCAAGCGTCCAGTATTACAAAGATTCAAGATGAATATATTTTGGCAGCACAAAAGTTTTTTATTATTTCTCCTGAATACAACGGTGGTTTGCCCGGCGCGCTGAAATTATTTATTGATGCCATTTCCGTTAGACAATATAAGCATAATTTTAAAGGAAAAAAAGCAGCTTTAGTGGGTATTGCAACAGGCAGGGCAGGTAATTTGCGCGGCATGGATCAATTGGCAGATATTTTGAATCACATGGGAACTATTCTGATGCCTCAACGAATGCCAATTTCAAGAATTGATGAACTCTTGAGTGACGAGCAAGAAATTGTGGACGAAGCTATCCTCCAATCAATGAAAAACTTTGCTAAGGATTTTATCGCTTTTTAGGGTCGCTTGATTGGATGAATGTCAAGCAATCTACTGGCTTTAACTAATATCATTTGGAAATCAATAATCTACCTACATGAAAAGCGGTTTCAGTTAGTAAATCAGCCGTTTTTGAGAGTGCATCTTCCAACTGTATGGGGGCGTTGAGAATGGAAAATGCAGCTTGCAAACCCAAATCTTGTATCTGTGTTGGTGTAGCTTGCAAAGCACCACACAGTGCAACGACAGGCACTTTGAAATGTTGCGCTTTTGAAGTCAAGCCTTTAATAAGTTTGCCTTGCAAACTTTGAGCATCAATTCTGCCTTCCCCAGTGATAAGCAAGTGACAAGTAGAAAGTTGTTCCTCTAATTTTACATAGTCCATCATTACTTCAATACCAGGACGCAATATGGCATTTAAAAATGTGACTGCGCCAGCTCCTAGTCCGCCTGCCGCGCCAGCTCCTGGTATTGGGCTAATATCTATTTGAAATTGCTGCTGTACAAGACGCGCATAATGGCGAAGTCCATCGTCCAAAGTCAACACTATTGCTTGTGTGGCTCCCTTTTGGGGCGCATAGACGTGAGCGGCTCCACGTTCTCCATAAAGTGGATTATTCACATCGCAAAGCACTTCTACACTGATTTTTTTAGTTTGAAGCGCGACACGGTAAGGGCATCGGCTGCCATCAATTTTAGCAATTTGCGCCAAGTGGTTTCCAATAGGTGACAATTCCGAACCGTGTTCATCCAAAAAATAATAGCCTAATGCGGCTGCCATCCCAATGCCGCCGTCGTTAGTAGCACTGCCACCAATAGCAAGTAATATTTTTTCTGCACCTTTATCAATAGCATCTTTAATAAGTTCTCCAGTCCCGAAAGAAGAGGTATAAAGCGGGTTGCGCTCGTTAAAAAGTAGTTTTTCAAGTCCGGAAGCACTTGCCATTTCTATAAAGCAGTTTTCCATCTTCAGATAGGGCATAGGCGGCGGTAGTAGGTCGAAAAAGTGGGTCGTTCACTTGAAGCGTTTGCAAACACGCTTTAGTATGGTGAAGAAATACCTCCAAAGTACCTTCTCCTCCATCTGCTAATGGTATTTGGATGATATTAAAAGTAGCATCTGCCATTCGTAAGCCTTTGGCAATAGCTTCACAAACGGCAGGTGCTTTTAAAGCATCCTTAAAACTATCTGTTGCTACTAGTAAGTTCATATTGTTGGATAAATATTGCTAGGAACGGGCGATGAATAAAGCATTGCTTTGCTTTCACATCCTGTTCATTATCAAATAATTAACTCGCAACTTAGCAACGTTCAATCTTTCACTGGATAAAGATTGAACTCCACACGGCGATTTTTTTCACGTCCGTCTGCGGTATTATTATCTGCCACAGGGTTAGTCTCTCCGTAGCCAGTGAATTTCATGCGTTCAGCGTTAATTCCTTTGTTAATCAAGTAATTATAGCAGCGTTCAGCGCGTTTTTCCGATAGCCATTGGTTGTACTTATCCGCTCCCACGTTGTCAGTGTAACCATCAATATTGACATTAAACTCTGAATAGCGTAATAAAATATCTGCTACTTGGTCGAGTACTTCATAAGTTGTTTTTTTGAAATAGGAGCTATTGATTTCAAATTCAATGTTTTGTGCTGCAAACTCTAACGTGGCTTTGTCTTCTTTGCTGATTTCTTTTACTGGGCAGCCTCGATTGGATGCACTGCCTTGTGTAGTTGGGCAAGCGTCTTGGTCATCTGAAACACCATCGCCATCGGTATCAGGACAACCATTGGTGGCTATCGTACCAACTGCATTTGGGCATCGGTCTTTGCTATCTGGAACGCCGTCGCCGTCTGTATCAGGGCAACCCCTAAACTCAGGTGAGCCGTAAGCGTTGGGACATTCATCTTTTGCATCTTCAATACCATCACCATCGGTATCAGGGCAACCTTTGAAGGCTATTGTTCCTGCTACATTTGGACAAGCATCTTCTGTATCTTGCACGCCGTCATTGTCGGTGTCTGGGCAACCTTGAAATAGAGAAACTCCAGCTTCCGTTGGGCATTTGTCTTCTTCGTCTGCAATGCCATCGTCATCAGCGTCTGGGCAACCATTCAAGGATGCTTTTCCAGCTTGAGTAGGACATTTATCCAACAAATCTGCCAACCCATCGCCATCGCTATCTACTGGAGTTTTTGGTGTGGAGGCTCCTTTTCCTAGTAATATCTTAAATCCAAGATTATGCGTTAAATTGTTGTAAGTCAAATCACTAGTAGGTATCTCCTTAAAAGAAAGTCGGTATTCTGACCTCCCCTGCAAATAAAGGTTTCGACTTAACTTAATATCCAGCCCTACTCCAACTGGCACTTGGGGCGTAATGTTCAAATCTTCAATATAAGCTGCACCTAAGCCTGCGCTCAAGTAAGGAACAAAGAGGCTTTCCGACTTTGCCAATTGAAATTGTAGCAAGGCATCTAAATTACCTAAAAATTTATCCTCTGAATAAGGTTGTAGTAAATTATCGGGAGTTGGAAGTTGCACCACACCTATCCGCAATGGAATTTCGAGATTTAGAGGACCTACTAAATTTGTATGAAATCCAATTTTCCCTCCTAAAGTAGTATTACCTTCTGCATTCAGGAGTTGCTCGTTGAATGGAGAGTAGTAATCAAAGATGGTTACATTGAAAGAAAGTCCATGCTTAGTGGTTGGGGATTGCGCATTTACGAAATAACAAATAAATAAGATAGCAAGTGTAAACGTCAGTTTTCTCATGAGCGCAAAATTAGGTTTAATGAATTAGATTTGGATAATTTTGGTTTTTCATTTTAAAACGAATTTTATAGCTGGCAAATTCTAAGAAGTCTAGTAAGTATTGAATATGGGAAAATTAGCTCAATTACATCCTTTTTCCACTATTCCAAATGTCCCAAATAATCCTGTAAAATCAGCACTGCACTAATTTTGTCCACTAGGCTTTTATCTTGTCTTTTTTTCTTTTTTGCACCACTTTCAAGAATAATGCGCTTGGCGTCATTAGAGCTAAAGCGTTCATCGTGCATGACGACGGGAATGTGAGGGAATAATTTATTTAGTTTTCGAGTGAATCCCAACACCAAATGGGCAATTTGACTTGGATTGTCATCCTCGTGCATAGGTTCTCCAACCACAAATTTTTCTACTTCCTCCATTGCGCAATACTGCTGTAAAAAATCCAGCACGTGGTCATAGGTAGTGTATCTAAGCCTGTGACGATGATTTGCAGTGGGTCAGTAGTTGCAAGCCCTGTCCGTTTAGTGCCGTAATCAATACTTAAAATCCTTGCCATTACTCAAAAGTACAACAAATTTTTGAAATGTGTAGAAAAAAATGTACACAAAATCGTTCCTTTCTGTAGATTCCTTTAATTTTGTATGTTCATACATTTACTGATGTGACGCAGTAAATGATTCGCGGTTTACTCTTTGCTTTAGAGTAAGGTGATACTGACTATTTCGAGCAAGAATGATGATGGAAGATAATTATTTGGATGGACTTAATATAGTGCAACGCCAAGCCGCTACTCATACAGAGGGTCCTGTCTTGGTGGTAGCTGGTCCTGGTTCAGGGAAAACGAGGGTGTTGACTTATCGAGTGGCGCATTTATTAGAAAAAGGTGTAAAACCTTGGGAAATTCTTATGTTGACCTTTACTAATAAGGCTGCCAAAGAGATGAAAGAAAGAATCCACAAAGTAGTAGGTCCGTCGGCGGATAAGGTCTGGGCAGGTACATTCCACTCTATTTTTTCAAAAATATTAAGGGTAGAAGCGGAAAAAATAGGTTATCCTTCCAATTTCACGGTTTACGACACCGAAGATAGTAAAGGGTTGCTAGGTTCTATTATCAAGGAGATGAACCTCGATAAGCAGGTTTATAGTATCAATTCCGTCCTTTCGCGTATCTCTTCTGCCAAGAGTAATATTATTCCACCAACTCGCTATGCAGAAAATGAAGAATTGCTACAGCAAGATAAATTGAGCAAGCGTCCTTTGCTGTATAAGATTTATGCGAATTACGTGACTAGATGCAAGCGCGCAGGTGTGATGGACTTTGACGATTTGTTGTATCGCTTGTATGAACTTTGGCATAAAAATCCAGACGGCGTGTTGGATAAATATCGCGCTAAATTCAAATATGTTTTAGTGGATGAGTTTCAGGATACTAACTTTTTGCAATATAAAATTGTGCAAAAACTCGTAAAATATGAAGGAAGCCCTTGCAATGTTTGTGTAGTGGGCGATGATGCACAGAGTATTTATGCTTTTCGCGGTGCGAACATTCAAAACATCCTCGATTTTGAAGCTGATTTTAAGACAAATGGTATTCAAATTTTCAAGTTGGAACAAAATTATCGTTCCACAGACCATATTGTGCAAGCAGCTAATGAACTGATTACCTTCAATATGCGTCAAATTCCTAAAACCATTCGTTCAGAAAAAGGAGTTGGTCAACGTATTCGCTTGATTAAGGCATTAACAGATACAGAAGAAGGCAAAAGAGTAGCTGATGCTATTTTAGAACAAAAAAATCGCTACCATCTTGGCAATAAGGACATTGCAATTTTATTTAGAACCAATGCACAGTCTAGGATATTTGAAGAATACCTTCGACGCTACAATATTAGTTACAAATTGGTGGGAGGTACTTCTTTCTATCAACGCAAAGAAGTGAAAGATTTGATTGCTTACCTGCGTTTGGCAGTCAATCCTAAAGATGAAGAAGCACTACGAAGAGTGATTAATCATCCTAAACGTAGCATTGGCGATACTTCTGTGGATAAAATAGCAGAAATTGCTGAACAACAGCAGGTAACGCTTTGGGAAGCATTGCCTTTAGCAAACCTGGGTGGTAAAACCCAGTCTAGTTTGAATGATTTTATTCGCCTCATCCAATCATTTGTCAAAAAAGCTACTGATACGAATGCTTACGAAGCTGCTAGTTTTGTAGCCACAGAATCTAAGTTGACTAGCTTAATGAAATTGGATACTACGCCAGAAGGCGTGGATAGGTTGGATAACCTCAATTCCCTTTTGGACGGAATCAAGGAATTTGTGGAAAGCGATTTGGAAGAAGCCATAGAAGTGAATGACAAAAGCCTCGCCAGTTATCTTCAAAATATTGCACTAGTCACATCTCTGGATGAGTCCAAATCAGGTGATGATAGCGTCACTTTAATGTCTGTTCATGCCGCGAAAGGTTTGGAATTTGCATCTGTATTTGTGGTGGGCATGGAGGAAGATTTGTTTCCATCCTTTATGAGCAAGGACAATGCGGAAGGTTTGGACGAAGAACGTCGTTTATTCTATGTAGCTATCACGAGGGCAGAAGCGTTTTTAACTTTAACTTACGCTGCCAGTCGCTACAAGAATGGTAAGATGCGCTATTTGGAAGCCAGCCGATTTTTAGAAGAAATTAGCGCCGCTCATTATGATACCGACCTTGCATTGAAGAGCAAATCATCGGAAATAGCGAGTAATTTCAATGTTGCTACACCGACACGCGCCAGTGTGCAAGGTAACTTTAAGAAAAAACCTACATCTGCTGTACCAGCTATTGACCCAAGCACTTTTGTACCTAGCCCTTCTGATCAAATTGAAGTGGGACACAAAGTGCTGCACCTCATTTTTGGAGAAGGCAGCGTGAAAAATATTGATGG
This sequence comes from Saprospiraceae bacterium, assembly GCA_012031785.1. Taxonomy (GTDB): domain Bacteria; phylum Bacteroidota; class Bacteroidia; order Chitinophagales; family Saprospiraceae; genus JAAUTG01. Next base: position 9,327 of record JAAUTG010000090.1, read on the forward strand.
ACAGCGCGATAAGAGAGTAGCTACAATTGTTTTTCCTCATCTGGACGAGCCAGAAAAAAGAATTATGTTGAAATTTGCTAAACTTCATATCGTCGAGCATTAGTTCTATTAAGGTTCGCCCAGATCACCAATATTATTGGATTTTCAGGGCAAACCTTCTTTATCTATGTTTCAGATAATTTCACTACGCGCTTGACGAAAGTAGTAAAAGGTGTTTTTATAATTAACCGATACATTCCTTTGGGTAGTCCAGATATAGTTAAATTCAACTCATTACCTGAATCCACGCCTTGCAAAATAATATGTCCTAATTCGTTGACTATTTCCCAACTGAATTGTTCCGTGCCTGATTGATTCCATTGAGCAGTCAAGGTTTCTGTTGCTGGATTAGGATAAACAATTACATCTGTATTTAAACTAGAAGGAGCCATTAGAGAACTTACCGTAAATCTAGCGGAGTTGGGCAATACATAAAATGTATAATCTTCTACTTCCCCAAAATCATATTCCGAACATGCCTCAGCGAATTGCTCTCGACTTAAAAGGATACGCATTCGCGTTTCACCAAGCAGAGCCGTATCAGGAATAGTAACCATCGTTTCGACCAATTGGGTGGTCAATCCAGTAGTAAAGGGCAATAGTTGATGTAAAATAAGTTCGTTTTCTGCGAAAAGGCTGTCTTGATTAAAATCTATATAAGCATTTAAAAATTCAGGTTTTGAAAGCCAACTGTATCGAATGCCGAGTTGTAGTGGATAACTAGTCCCTACGGCTAGTTTTGTTTCTTCTGAAATAACATGATGATAGCCTTCTTTCCCCGAATTGTGGTCTATTGCGCCAAAATTCACAAAATTAATCCACTCCCACCAAGGCTTGTAGCCCTTCGCAAAGCAATAGCCTGGTAAAGTATCATTTTTTAGAACGGTCACTTTGAACGAACAAGTTGCCGAATCGCCGCAAGCGGTTGTTGCTAAATAACGATTAGTAAATTGACCTGGAGCCTGTAAAGTATTGTTCGAGCTACCTTGTATTTGTGAAAGGTTCACAGTTGCTGATTCACAATTCGTAGTAACATCTGGTAAATTCCAATATACCTGCACTTGTTGTTCTCTAGCTGGGACGATAGTAGCTATGTCGTTGGGGCAATGTAAAGTAAGTTTAGTATCTTCTACAAAAACGGTTAACTCGTCCACCAAAGTATAATATTTACTGTCCAAAGTCAACGCGCTGTAATCATAAGCATAAAAACGTAACTTGTAGGCTCCTGCCGCTGAGAACATTGCTGTTGTTACATACGCGCTACTATCTGAAAAAATAACATCTCCTTTACCACTAATTTTTTCCCACCGTGCTTTTAGTGCAATGGGTTGTTGATTTTTCAAGACTTGACCACTCAATGTTAAAGGTACACCTACTTTTAGGTATTGGTCTTCTCCAACAGATACACTATAACCAGTGGTGCTTCTCGCCCATTGCCAAGCATAATTCCTAGAGGTTGGGAATAAACGTCTAAGCATATCGTGACGCCCTACCCAGTATTCAGGAGGATGCGCATGCCCAATTAATTTTGCATGGAGCAATATTTTAGGTCCAGAAAACTGGTTAAAAGCAGCTAATTGAGTGGCAGCATTAGAAACTTCGTCCAAATAGCCCACACAAGCAAAGACTTCTCCCTTAAAACGGCGTGCAAAATAAACTGCATCGTAATACTTTGCCGATTCTTTTATTTCCGCGCTTGAAGCTAAATCGTACCTAGAAGTATAAAGATAATAGGGGAATCCAGATGGTTTTTGATAGCTTAATCCTTGATGCTCGCAATGTGTAGTACCACTGATGGCGATAAAATTAATTCTTTCGTCTAAGCCTGCGGTCAAGACTGTCAAACCCGCGCCTTGACTAACACCAACTACGCCAAGTTGTCCATTAAAATCGGAGCGTGAAAAAATATAATCAATGGCGCGAATACCTGCCAAAATAGCCTGCCAGTAGTAATTTTCTTTAGGATTTACGATATTGTTTGGTTTATAAGCATTCCAATCTTGCAGGTCAGGTTCGGCATTATGGATGCTGATTGTCATAGCAATTGCACCAGCATCGCGCACAATATTGTGTTCCGTCGGCACGATATTTGGCGATGTGCCAAAAGAAGGTAAGGTCAGCACTGCTGCAAACTTGCCCGATGCTTTAGGAATAGAAATATATCCATACACTCTTCTATTGTTCACATGCGCTAAATTCACCCGATAAGTAGTAGAATAACTATCTTCAGTATAGTAGTTTAGCTTCGGATCAATAGGTACAGCAGCAAGTTCTGCTTTAGAAGTATTCCAAAAGGTATCAAAATCACTAGGTTCAGGTTCATAAGGTGCAATATGTTCTGGCGCTACGAGCACGGCTGCAACGGCTTCTTCTCCGTTGGAGATGACCTTACAAAAAATATTCCTGGCTCAGGAAATTGAAAGAAATTTCAGCTTTGCCAACTTGCCTTTCTAGCCTCCCTGACGACAAAGGCTTAGTAAACTTGTCCTGATAGATGATATAATCAATTGGGTCGGAAGCCCCAGTAATTGAAAACAATACTTTTTCATTGATATAGTAACAAGCATTATCTTTGTTGGGTGTCAGATTTAGAAGCGCAAACGAAGGGATGGTAACTAAAAGTAGCACGCCAATACAACCATATACAACTAGCCCTTTCTTCATAGTATGCAACGTTTGAGATTTTAACTTGTAACCGATGTGAGCTATGGGCTATTTGTCGTTGGTCTTTAGCCGTTCAAGGCTAATGCTCAACATCAGTTATCACTGAAAGTAAATTAACTAAAGTAATAAGTATTTGATTCTTAACATTTTAAGGGCTATTCGCTTTTGATGTGGTGCAGTAAAACATTAATTCATCAAAAGTCCATGAACCTTTAATTGATTCAATATACTTAAAAAAAGCTAATATGTTTCAGCTTTTGGAAAGAATCTTTAGTCACAGACCAAAAATTAGTATATTCGCTGTAAACTCCAAAGATTTTAAAACAAGCCTTTCTGGACACTAACTACTTACGCCAATTAAGTGTTGCTTTTGACTTAGGAATAAGCTATAATTTTACTTTTATAACTTATTCATCATCCTTCATCTTTTCCATTTCGTTTAAAATTTCTTCTGCTTCTGCCCGTTTTAAATCGCTGGCTTTGCGGTCAGTGTGTGAAAGTTTGTAAGATTCTTCCAACAGTTGCTCATACTTCTTTTGAAGCAATTCTCGCTTAGTTTTTTTCTTAAATAATCCGAACATACATTGTATTTATTGCCTATAACGAATGAATGGAAGGATGGTTCACCATAATTGCTAATGTCGTGTAAATGGCTTCTGCTATTCACTCAAATACAAATGCAGTTGGGCAATAAGAGCTAAAATAGCTTATCCAGTACCATTACTCCGCCAATGAGATTAACGAATAGCTAATGCCACATTAATAATTGAGCGTTCAGTGGCACGCTCAATTGCCAAATGGGTCTAGCTCTTCTTCTGATGGGCAGTCAATAGGACGGCTTTGAGTCAGGTATAACTCTATTTGCTGCCCAATTCGTATCTTTTGAGTTGCATCAAAAGCAGGTACTTGTTTATAGACAAAAGCACTGGCTCTATCTGTGACGGTTTCATCTGTTTGCACGTTGCCTAAAACTAGTTGATAGCCTTGTATCAAAAACTCGGCTCGCTCAAATTGGCTACAAGTCAGATTTGGAATACTGACGTAATTGTCGCCACGTTCCGTAATTACGAAACTAATCAACGTTCCTTTTTCTACTTCCACTCCTCTTTTGATGTCCTCAAAAGTGATTTTCTTATCCCCAATTAAGAAGTATAAAATCGTGTTTGCGTCGTATCTTTCGTTCAGTACGCGCTCTTTAATTTCAGATTTCAAACCTAAGCGACGTAGTTTTTTTTCGTATGGTTCGTACTCATCTACGCCGATAGTGGAAGGAAGAATGACCTTATCTCTAGTCATCTTCGTCACAGTCAGGTAAATGGTTCTGTTCTTTTTTACTCTGGAAAGTGGAGCGGGAACTTGATTAAACACAATGCCAGGCGTTGGTGGCGTAACACTGCCAGGGTCTATGGAATCAATAAGGGCAATATTAAAATTGTTGGATTTCGCTTTTTTTATGGCATCTGTCACTTTCATCTTGCTAAAATCTGGTACTTCCAACGACTCGCCATGTCGCGTACAACTGCGTAAAGAAAACACGGTAACAACTAGCATCACTGTAAAAATGGATAGCATAACACCCAAATTCTTTAGCACCACAGGACTAGAAATGAAAGCTAGACATTCCTTTCCAAAGGTTTGTAGGCTTTCCTTAAATTTACTCATAGCATCAATATTTGTGAGTAGTCAATAGTATTTAGGTTTTTGACAAACGAACTATTTAGTCGCAGGTGTCAAAATCTAAATGTTTTAGATTTTGGCTCAAAATTACATTTATCTTTGAGGAGTAAGCAAAACTAGCTATACATTTTCCTTTACTGCGTGATGAAATTGGCTTTTGCTAAAGTACAAGTGTTTTAGCCCCAATTAGTTATTTACTGGAATCGTTCATCCCAAAGTCTATAATACGGTCAATAAAATCATAAGGTTTGTAGCCATTCAAGGCGGCTTGATGATAAATACAAGTAGCTGGGGTCATGCCAGGTAAAGAATTAACTTCGATAATAATCGTTTCTGCTCGATTGTCCTCACCGATGCGCACAAATGCATCTATTCGCGCATAGCCTTCCACTTCCAGTAGCTTTGCCGCTGCTTCCAAAGTAGCCTTAACTTGTGCTGCAATAATCGCATAGTCTTGAGGATTTTTTGAGTATCGAGCTGGTGTGATGTTTTGTCCTTCGCCTGCCAAAAATTTTTCTTCCAACGACAAGACCTCGCCACTTGCCAAAGTTTCGGAAGGTTCAAAAAGTTCATATTGAATTTGATTACCGACCCTGTGCGTCAATAGCCCACCTGTGATTTCAAGAAAATGCTTCGCGCCATTGGCTGTGATTAAACCTTCTATCAACACTACATTTTTTCTCGGAAACTCCTCTTTGGGCTTCAAATGCAATATCTTGCGTTCGGCTTCTAATAACGGCTCTTCCTCTCTAAACATTTGATTCAGAAAGGCTTGTAATTGAGGCTGATTTTTAATTACTTTCACTGCCGCGCTACAGCCATCGTCCACTGGCTTGGCAATGAATGGATAAGTAAATTGATTTTCTATTTCGGATAAAGTAGCCTGATTATTAGCTTCGTACACTTCTTGATAAACCAACATTTGTTCTGTTACAGGAAAGCCGTGTTGTTTTAGAATTTGTAGCGTTTTATACTTGTCAATGGTAGTGCGAGAAGAATTTACACCAGAACCATTGTAAGGTATTTGCAGCGCGTCCAAGCGTTCTTGCACCTGTCCATCTTCACCTGGGCGACCATGCAATGCAATAAACACTGCATCAGCTAGACTTCCTAGCATGTTGTAAGTGATTAGTTTAGGTTCAAAAACCACATCTCGCGCGGCGTATTTTTGGGTGATTCCTTTGCATTGGAGCTTTATGGCTTCAATGACAGGGTGTTTTTCAAAGTGCTTGATTTTATCTCGAATATCATCTGCATTGTCTTTCAATAGCAAATTAATAGGAATCTGATAAAATTCATGAGCATGAGCACTGCCTGTCAAAAACACGGGTATAGGCTCGTATTTATCAGAACTAGAAAGTTTTTCAAAAATATTGCGCCCACTTTCCACAGAAATATGGCGTTCTGCACTATACCCACCTAAAATGACGGCGATTCTCTTCTTTTTGCGGCGTTCGGATTTTGATTGGCGGATGGCGGCATCTAACTCGTTCAACAAATGCTGATAGTGGTTCATTTCATTTATAGTCAAAATGCGCTCTTCCAAAGAAGTTCTAATAATATAGGTAAGGAATTGAGAAGGATTCAATCCAATTTCTGCGGCTTGATGAAAGAAAAATGAGGAAGGCAACATTCCTGATGTGGTGTTCGGATCGTTCAGAAAAATTGTCCCTTCCGAAGTAATAAATCCATCAATTCGAGCGTAAGTGTTAAATTCTAGGTAGCTGAATAACCTTTCACACTCTTGACGAATGGCGTTAATTTGTGCTTCTGGCAAGTTAATTGGCGTTTCTTTGCGCGACAAACCTGGCAAATATTTAGAGCGATAGTCAAATACCTCGCTGTATTTGATAATTTCGGTAGGTGGTAAAGCAACAGCTTTACCATCATCGTTGCGAATGACGATACAAGAAAATTCCTTTCCGTGAATGAAAGATTCAATAATCACGCGCTGTTCGCTCAGGTGACTTTCTAAAAAGACTTCTGGAAGCCCCCCATCAAATAGGGTGTTAAGATGTTGCCAGAGGGTTTCAGGGTGGTAAACTGTTTTGTCTTGAATGTTCATTGGAAAACCAAGCCCATCTCTAATGTCCGTCAAGGTTCTGACGTATTGCACGCGCTCTTCCTCGTTCCATGTTCTCCATTGTAAGCGCGTCAATCGCTCGCGGAAAAAAGCACGGTTGACAAAATATTCAAAATCAATGAGTGTCGCAGTTTCTTTAATAATAGCTACCCCAATAGAAGAACCTTGATTAGCAGGGCGCACGACCATCGGAAATCCAATAGCAGATTTAGCGGTTTCAAAAAAACTGCTTACGCTGCCATCTATCCATTGCTGGCGGTTTAAAACGACCACATTAGGAGTGGCAAACCCACCTGCTTCCATCAGTTTTTTCTGAAATGCTTTGTCCATGCCAATCGTGCAGGCGCGTACTCCACTTCCTGTGTATGGAACTTGCAGACTATCTAGCAAACCTTGTATTTGACCATCTTCTCCGTAACTTCCATGCAAGGCTAAAAAGGCAATATCCATGAGCTTGGGTAACTCACTAGGATTAATTTTTTTTCCTACTTTTTGAATAACCGTATTAAATTCTTCTTCAGATAGTTTTCCCAAACTTTCTACGTAAATCTGGAAAGCATGACTCGAAAATGGTAGGGCATCAATAGGTGGATAGAAATCTCGAATGGAGCCTTTGTAAATATATTGCCAATCCAGTTGAATAAAATGACGAAGGCTGTCAATAAATATAGGTACGGGTTCAAAAATAGATTTATCTAAATTATCATAAACCGTTCGCCCACCTGCAAAAGCAATTTCGCGTTCGCGGGAAGGTCCGCCAAATAAGATACCTACTTTCATCATGTTGTTTAAAATTAACTTTCTTTATGGTTAGGTCTTAGTTTTTGGTTATTTAAAATAATTACGCTCAAACTATTTAGAAGTACGTACTAGTAAGTAATTAAAAACCAGTTGTCAAAGACTAACGTTGATTGGGCAAACTTAATGAAGTTGAGTATTATTTTTAAGTAATTATCAATTTTCTAGGAAAAGTTCCAACAAATATAGGGTATAACTTCAAATAATGCGCGTAGGAAGCCTATTCTTACTTACCGTTTACTCAATCTTTCCTTGTTTATTTTTTAGCAATAAAAAAAAGTGCTTTCTTTGCGGAATATCTACTGTTTTATGTTGCAAGTAGTGAGTGGTAATGGCAAGGGATAACCTTGTTTCTGAGCTACTCACTATTCT
>JAAUTG010000407.1 GCA_012031785.1 Saprospiraceae bacterium
TTTCTCAAATAAGTTCCATATTTTTCATCTACAAATGCTGCGTCTAATTTACTGTCGCTTAAATTGAGAACTTCCTTGACAAATATTTCGGAATTGCTAATAAACTCTTTTATCAATTGTTTCCAGTCTTCTTCTGATTCTATTGGTGGAATATCAAAACTATATTTATCTCGAATCTCAAGTTCGCCACCCTTAAAGACATTAATAACTCCTGCTAAATAATAATTTACGTGGTAAGTCAAGGAAGCAATGTTGTTCAATGTTCCTATTTTTTGAGTTGCTTGCTCCCATGTCAAGTTTTCTATTTGCGATTTATAATTTGTATTTGCAATCCAGCGTCCGTTCAATAAGACTTCCGTCAACCGATTTGCAAGTTCTTTGTTTCTTCCCATTCTAAGTTTAATTTATATTCATATTGCCATTAAAGGTTTGCAGCTTGGCGAAGTGGCGGAAATCGAAGCACCAATGTTCAGTTTTGAACCAAAGTTAAATCGAAGAACTGCCGATGAATTTAGCACTGAACCCGCCATTTTGCCAAACTGCTGTTACCTGCTGGCGTTTTCTAGTCTGTAAATTTAGTTTATTATGTTGAAAAGTAATTGTAGATTATAAGTATCATTTTAATTTTTTTGTTTATCTTTGCAAAGTTAATTCAAAGTCATAGCAAGATGTTAGTAAAAGAACTTAAAAACACAAGTCAAATTTCGTCTTTTCTTGATAGGATTGCTCTCGGGCAAAATGGATATGAGCAAGGTTTAAACAAGATAGAAAGAAAGAAAAATGGTGTTTTCTTAACTAACTCTGTTGATACAGTTGAAAATTTGTTAGATGTTGTTTTAATTGACTCAGAAATCTTTGAAAAAAGAATACTTGAACCATCTTGTGGTCAAGGTATTTTTATTTTAAAATTGCTCTCCGACATTTATTTGAAATTTCCCGATTCTATATTGATTTCAAAATTTATATCAAATAACATTTTCTTTGTTGATGTACAAGAAGAAATGGTAGAAAAACTAAAACTAATATTCAAAAACTATTCACTTTTCTTTTAATGAAGATTTTCAAGGCTCGTTTAACGGAATAAATTGGGATTTTACGGATAAAGTTAAATCTGGATTGTCATTGTTTGATGAAGTAAAAACTACTCCGTTTTCTAATTTGTATAATTCGTTTGATTATGTATTGGTAATCCACCTTATGTTACATTATATGGACGAAGAGATAAAAAAGAAAATGAAGAACAAAGGATAAATTACTTAAATAACTATCATCAGTTTCCAAGTTCAGTAAAAAACGGAAAATTAAATCTTGTAATGTTGTTTATAGAACACTCGCTTGATTTTTTGAAAGAAAATGGCAAGTTGAGTTTTATTATTGACGTTTCTTTTTTGAAACTGCCTATGAATTTACAAGAAAATATTTGTTAGATAATACAACTATTGATGAATTGCAGGTGAACATTAAAGATTTTGATGTTGCAAGTGGTCAAGTAATTATTAAACTTTCAAAAAGCAAAACTGTAAATCATAAAGTACAAATTATTGACCATAAAACAGAAAATAGTTATTTGGTTGAGCAGTCAAGTTGGTATAATAAAAATGATGAGTATAAATTCAGGTACAATGGTTGTTCAATTTCAAAGCGAATTTTAGACAAGATTGAAGCCAAAAAAGATAAAACAATACTTCAATTATACCCAAATAAAAATCTCCGCACTTGCGTGATGCTTTTGGATATGGAAGATAAATTTACTTTCATAGACAAAGGAAGTAGAGAAGAAAATTTATTGTATCCATATTATCAAGGCTCAAAAGCACTTTCGGAAAAGTATGGCAAATTAAATTTTAAGAAATATTTTTATTACGACAAATCCTTACAAGATTCAATTAATGATGAGTTAAAAATTGAACTTGAAAAACAAGGTGTTAAGAATAAAAAAGATTAGGGTTGGGCGAGACGATTATCTATGATAATCCAAAATTATTTATTAGACAGTCGGCAAAGGAAATAATTGCTACAATAGATTTAGGAAAAAGTGCTGCAAATAATAGTCTTTACGTTTTTTCACTAAGAAATAATTCGGCAGAAGCAATTGATTTTTTATATTTTTTATGTGGCTTTTTGAATACTGATGTTGTAACATATTATTCTCAACAAATGAATATTATAAGGTTTTCACAAGGCAAGCAACCACAAATAAAAATCGGTGATTTAGGAACTATTTATATTCCTGATGATATTAAATTAAAAAATGAGATTTCTAAATTATGTAAAGAAATTTATTCGGATTTTAATTCAAAAAATGCTATAAAAACTCAAATAGATAAATTGGTTTACTCGTACTATGAGTTGTCTGATTCAGAAATTGCTACCATTGAAGAAAGTATCAAAGATTTCTAATTTTTTCTTCTTGTTCGCTATTCAGTTGCAATAGTTTTTCTAACGTTAAGTCTTTTTTAAATTTACCTTGTTTGAGATTTTCTAATTCATCTGTTGCTTTTTTGAGCTTTCTTTCGTTTGATTCTATTTTTTTCTGCAAGAGAAAATTTAAAAATTGTTCTCTTGTTCTATATACTGGTTCTGCAAATCCATTCACTTGTATTTGATTTGCTGGTGTGATTCTCATTGTTGCACTAACATTTTTCAAAAAATATGATTTTACGCTTGTTCCTTTATGTGCGACAAACTCCAATCCTTCTTCAGAACCTTTATAATACACCAAAATATATGCAAGATAAAAATAACCTTGCTCTATCAAGTTTAAAACCTTATCAGGTGTCCCACTATCAGGATTTGTATCATCATTTTCAATGTTAATTGCTTTGAAATCTATCCAAATAAGTTCTTTATGTTCATTGATTTCAAATATGGTTTGAACATCAAAAGGATTTTTAGTTTTTCCTTCTGGTGAAGCCAAAGATTCTTTAAAATACTGATGATTTTGAGTAAATTCAACAAACTTGTTTTCAAGAAATTTACTAATTCCATCTCCAACTCGTTCGCCTTTCTTAACTGCAATATTTAATTTAGGATTTATGTTGATTATATTCTCTACAAGTTCGTCTAATTGAGTTGTGATAAGTGTTTCGTATGCTTGAATGTCCATATTTACTTGAATAAGTCTGAATTAAAAAATTGATAAACAGACATATCAAGTGCTTTTGCAATTTTTTCGATGTTTGCTACTGAAACATTTCTTTTTCCTTGCTCAATACTTGCAATATAGGTTCTGTCAAGCTCACAAATGAATGAGAATTTTTCTTGACTAAGTCCTTTTTCGTTTCTAAGTTCTTTTAAGTCGTTTTCCTATTTTGATTCTTATGTCCACAGTTGCAAAGTTCTATATTTGTAGTTTATAAAACAACGGACTATAAGTATAGTATTAGATTTTTTAGTAAAATATTGTCGCTGGTTGTCGTGTCGGTTTTCTACGCTTGCAGGTAAACTTCTCTATTGCCGCAACTCCCCTTTATCTACACCCTCCACTTTCGGCAACATTTTCTACAAAATTAATCCCATTCCATCAAAAATCCAAATCCTCCAAAGGATCTTTTTAGCGCATTCCAACCTTTTTTGGTGATATAGCAAGCCGTGTCCGCGACTCATATGCACGGTGGTG
>JAAUTG010000091.1 GCA_012031785.1 Saprospiraceae bacterium
TCGAAAATCAGTTTGATAGCGGCTTGGGCTGATGCGTTCTGCGTAAGGTTCTAACAAAGCACCCGACGCATCATCGTTGCTTTCTATCAACATAGTGAGTGAATTTTCGGAAAGTTTTATCTCTGTTCCATTAATCCCTTTGGGTGGTACATAAATAGTAGTATTCCCTGTCACATAAAAGCCAAGTGGTGTTAGCCTAATGTATTTTAATTTGTCATAAGGGGAGAAAGCACTTTTCCCCAATATTTCTGTATCAGCTTCATCGTAAGCAATATCCAACAATCCAAAAGCAGCAAACATAAACATAGTACCCTTAATAAAAGGTTCTACAATAGCTCGTCTGTAACTTCCTGTTTTAATATAATGGCGGTCGGAATAAAATCTTCCATCCAAATCTTGGTACTCAAAATAAAGTTTATTAGCTACTATCTGCTCGCTGATAGGCTTTATTTCTATAATATTGTAACGCAAGTAATCATCAAAATTCTCATAACTCACCCATTTTCCTACTGGCATACTTTTGAGAATTTGCATCATTGTATTCTCAATAGGAACTATTTCGCTACTTTCAAGGTATCCTACTCCCTTGATGTAGTGTAGAATAATGGGCAAACTCTCAAATCTGTTGGGGTAGTTGTGCTGAAAGAAGCCCTCTTTGAGCATAGCTGCCACATTTATCTGTACTTGCCTTTGGGTTAAAACTACCACCAAACCCGCTAAAAGCATAGACCGTAAATTCTTCATCGGTTTATCCTTAGAATTGGGAAAAAACTCTTGGAGATTGAGCTTTTTCTGCATTTTACCAATCGTGGACAAAGAGGGTCTTCCTTTACCAGTGACTGCTATTTGTCCTTGACCTGAATAAGCAATTAAGAGTGATAATTCGGTAAGAATATCTTTTTCTCCAGAAGTATAAATATGAGTAGTAGTGGGAGTTATTTCTAACGGAATAAAATTTGATGTTGTAGGTCGCTCGTAATAATCAACTAGTGCACGTCGTAGCCCGAGAGGTAGCCCAAGAATATGCTCCGATTTAGTATTGTACCAACCTGTGTTAAGGTTGGTTGCAAATAATTGGAAGTCTTTTATTAAGAGAACGGTTGTAGTAACGTAATTATTCCAATGTGTCTTTTGTTCTTCTATGTAAACTTGAACTCCTAGTCGTTCTTTGATTTCGTCTTGGTGCATTTTATCCACCCAAATTAGAGCATCAAATACTTTTCGTACATTCGGGATTAGAGATTCCCGAAACTTAAGGAATATGGCTTTATTAGCAAAGGGAACAGCACATAGCCGAACTAAGGTTTCTTTCGTGTAGGATTTGGCTTTACTTAACTCCAACTCCATGCGAGATACACCCTCTTTTACCAAAAAATCATAATTGTTGGCAATAAAAATCCTCGAATGAGTTTTTAAAGCATTTTCGAGGTCTATTTTGTTGTAAGATTGTTCCAGTACACGAGTAATCGCTACTAATTTCATATCTTTATGTTCAATTTACGCCTAAAATAAAATTGATATCATCCTCACTCAACGATTTTAAAGACGAACTATCGGATTCAATGATGTTGTCAAAAAGTTCTTTCTTTACTTGTTGTAACTGCAAGATTTTTTCTTCGATAGTGTTTTGTGTAATCAATTTATAAGCTAGGACTTTATTGACCTGCCCAAAGCGGTGAGAACGATCAATAGCTTGATTTTCAGCCGCTACGTTCCACCATGGGTCAAAAATAAAAATCGTATCTGCTGCCGTTAGGTTTAAGCCTGTACCTCCAGTTTTTAAAGTCATAATAAAAACTTTACAATTGGGGTCATTTTGAAAGCGATCTACCAATTTCTGACGATCACGAGTGGCTCCTGTCATACTGACATAATCAATACCTTCTGCATTCAAAGTCTCTCCAATTAGCTCTACTGCATTCAAATAATTGGCAAACACCAGTGCTTTATGCCCATTTGCAATGGTGTCCATTAATTGTTCTTGAAGCAACTCTCGTTTGGGTGAAATAATCCTTCCATTAGTTATATTTTCAGGGAGCGAAGCAATTTGGCGCAGTTCGTTTAGGGCTTGGAAGATGAAAAATTTAGAGTTTTGTAGCCCTTTTTGCGCAATTTCTGAGCCAATAGCAAATTGGTAGAACTGTCGTCTTTGGTCGTATAGTTGTTTTTGTTCATCCGACATTTCTACGTAAAGTACCTGCTCAATTTTATCAGGAAGGTCTTGTAAAACATCTTTTTTCAAGCGCCGCAAAATAAAAGGATAAATCTTCTTGCGCAGATGCTGCATAGCCAGTTTGTCATTAGATTTTTGGATTGGCGTTAGATAATCTTTCGTAAAACGAGTTATTGTACCGAACATCGTAGGGTTTAAAAATCGGAAAAGTGAATACAACTCGCCAAGATTATTTTCAACAGGTGTACCACTTAAAGCAAGTCGGTATTCCGATTCAAGCAGCATGATTGCTTTGGTCGTTAAAGCATTGATATTCTTGATATTTTGCGATTCGTCAAGGATGACATAGAGGAAAGGAATATCTTTCAGACGCTCAATTTCGTTTCTAGCGATAGAATAGGTGGTAAAAATTAAATTATTTTTTAATGCAGTCTCTAGTTCTCGTTCGGGGCTATGGAAAACATAAGTGGTCAATTGTGGCGCAAATCTGGAAACTTCTCGTTCCCAGTTGTATAGCAAACTTTTGGGCATAATAATCAAAGAAGGTTTATCACCTCCCTTCTCCTTATAAGCACTTGCAAGTAGCGCAATAGTCTGTAACGTTTTTCCTAAACCCATGTCATCTGCCAAGCATCCACCCAACTGATATTCTTGAAGATATTGTAACCACTTTACGCCTTGTTCCTGGTAAGGACGCAGCGTAGCGTTAATTAATGGAGGCTGTTGCAAAACCCTTGTAGAAATCTCATTTAATCCGCTGTAAAAGGCTTTTGGACGTTGGAATATTTCACTGGTGATTTTTTCTTCAATAATTTCTTCCACCAGCGGCATATCGAAGAAAGAAACTTGGGCGTTTTGGTCTTTTTTCTTAAAAATGCGCTCCAAGCGACGAATATACTTTTCATTTACCAAAGCATGAGTACCGTCGCTTAATTGTACGTAACGATTTTTATTGTACTGATTCAGTACATCAAAAAGATTCATCTTTTCACCATCAAAATCTAAGGTCACTTCTCCTTCAAAAAAGTCAATATTATGACTCAAGTTCATAGACAAAGTAGGAGACACCGTCGCTATTTTGTAGGACTTGAGCTTTTCAGCTCCAAAAAGTTGGTATTTTAATAAGAGTTCCGGAAGTTCGTTGTAGATAAAGTTAGAAGCAATTTCTTGGGGAATAATGAATAAATCTTCTTCCCGAATAATTTCAGCGCGTTCTGTTTTTGTTCGTTTTTTCGGCGTCTGTTTTTTAAGTAAATTTTCTACTTCCTGAATAATGGATTCGATGGGATCGCGTTCGATGTATTTAATGGTGATAATTCGCTCTAAATCATTAATCTCGGCGAAGCGGAACAGCTCGAACTGATTTAAAATCTCTACGCCTACTTCTGGCAGGGACTGCCCGACACGCATGATAAGCGATTCATCGGAATCAATTTTTCAAAAATCAAACTTGGGGCAGCATGTACGCGCTCTTCAGAGAATTGGAATTTAAAATCTTCGTAATTGACTTGTTCAACTTGCTCTACGTTGGAGAAAAATAAAGACAAGAATAAAGTTAATTCATCTTCTCTTAATACCGTATTGAAATAGTTTAATCCATTATAATTGCTTCCAATAGCTTCCGTGTGTAAAATTTTTTTATCTGCTAAAGCGTATTCATCGGTAAGAAATTTTAAAATTTTCTAAATTCTCCCCATTCCATTCCAAAAGAAGGGTACTTTTTATGATATTGGCGTTTGGTATTTTTTCAGAGCCTGTTTTCGCTAAATCCAACTTCAATTTAGCATCGCCATCTAAAAATACAAGTGGAGATAGCGTTCCGTCTATCAAATTATCGCAGCGTCGTAACTGCTCTAGTAAATGCTCGTGTTCTGCTAAATACAATTCATCATTTGGCTTTTCCCAGTCTATCAAAAAGCTATTGCGTTCTTGAATTTCCTCTACCAATCGCAACACATGCCTTAGCGCACCGCCATAACTCAGATAGCTTACTTCTACTTGACTACCTGATTTATCTACTACTCTTAGGAACGCACCATAGGTGTCAAAATCCAATTGCAGGAAAATGTTTTCAACATTTTGAGCTTTAGCCTTGGTCTGTTCGTTTGTTTTTCGGAAAAACTCAAATACGTTTGTCGGGTTCATCTTTAGCGATGCGTTAAATTTTTAATAATATTGAGAATGAGCAACTCAAGTTACGTAATTGGCTGTTCGTAAAAATATTACTTGGAATGAAGATAAATTTCAGACAAAAGCGACCTATAAACAGCATAAGCAATTTGGAAGCTAAAACCCACAGTACATCATGGAAGCGTGATTTCACGTCCATAGCTTAAAACGCAAAAATACAACATCTAAACTATTCTTTTATATTTCTAGTGCTTATTTTTTTACAATAAATTGGGAAGTAGCAAGTTAGGATAGTGTATTTATTTTTCTTGTATTCAGGTGTGGTGGTAGTTTTTTAGAATTATTTATGGTGTTGATTACCAAAAGTAGCTTTGAAAATACATTATTAAATAACGTATTTTCAAAGCTAATGCTATGTCATTATTATGGCTTTACACTTTTCTTCTTTTCTGCCCCTGCAAAATCACCTGCTTTCACGAAGGTCATTTTGTTCAAATCAATGTGTTTTTTCATAGCTGCATTGATCTGTTCTGGTGTGAGTTTTGAAATCTTTTCTTCAAATCCAGCATCCCACATCATGTCGCGGTCAAGAAAAAGATTGTTGTTCAACGCCCCTACTAAGGAATTGTCTTGCGAACGTGTCACGGTCCTAGACTGTAACCAGCCTGACTTAGCAGCAGCAATTTCTTCAGATGTGAACCCCTCTTTTGTACTTTTTCAATTTCTTCTCGGAATGCTTTTTCCAGTGCTTCTCTGTTCTCTGGTGCATAAATCGCATACGCACCTAATGTAGCAGATTCATCTGAAGCACCAGCACTGAAGAATGAACCTACACCATAGCTCAATCCTTCTTTTTGGCGAATACGAGTAGCCAAACGAGAGTTTAAGAATCCACCGCCAAGCATGTAGTTGCCAAGCACCATGGCTGGATAATCAGGATGCTCATCGTTCATTTTGATATTCATTCCTGCAAAAAACATAGAATTGGCTTTGTCTGGTGTTTCTATATTTACATTGTCCGTTTTATTGGCGATGAACGGATTTTCAATGCGCTTATAGTTGGAGGGACTTTTCCAATTTTCAAATTCTTTTTTCACCAGTTCTTGAATAGCAGTTTGGTCAAAGTCTCCTACTACTGCTACTGTAGCGTCAGACGCACCATAGAAAGTCTTATGAAATTTTTGAACATCTTCCAATTTCGTTGCTTTGATTGCCTCTATTTCTTCTTGCGGAGTCATCTCATAGCGAATATTGTTCTTGTCATAAGGGCTTAGCATTCTAGAGAATACGCTATTCGCAACAGATTGTGGGTCAGACAAACTTTCTTCTATAAAGGCAAGTTGTTCTTCCTTCAATTTATCAAACTCCACAGTATCAAAAGCTGGGTTTTTTAGCATTTCCGCAGCAAGTTTGATTACTGCTGGCAAATTCTCACGACTTGTTTCTATTCTGACATTGACAGAACTTGTTCCACCAAACATAGAAACACGAGCTTTTAGCTTATCCAGCTCATCTTGAATGGCTTGGCGCGTCTTGGTAGTTGTACCTTTATCCAACATAGATGCAGTAAGACCAGCAGTAGTTTGGCGACCGTTCAAAGAAGATTCATTTCCAAAACGGAACGTCATAGTAGCTACTACTGCATCTCCTCTGGTTTCTTTACTAAGTAGTGCAAATTCAATACCATTCTTGCCCTCACCTTTTGTAGTGCGTTTTTCAATGTTTGCAGGGGAAGGATCAAAGTTCTCGCCAGTAGCAATTGCTTCCCTACCTTTGTAGTTACTTACCAAAGTTTCTACATTAGGAACGTCTGGAATTTCAGCACGATCAGGATTTTCTGTTGGAATAAACGAGCCGATAGTACGATTGGAAGGCTTAAAGTATTTTCTAGCTACCGTAACTACATCTTCGGGTGTAACTGCTTGAATATTATCGCGGTACAAAAAATATAGTCGCCAATCTCCTTGAGCAATAGACCCACTCATCGCCAATCCCACTCGGTCGGAACTATTGTAAGCTAGTTCCCAATTTTTGAGTAGCCTTGATTTTGCGCGTTCCACTTCTTCAGGCGTTGGTGGATTCATTGCCAAGCTATCCAACGTAGCCAACATAGTTACTTTCGCTTCCTCTAAAGAATTTTCTTTTCGCACACTTGCACTCAAGTACAAAAATCCACCTTCTTTCAAACCAGGAGAAAATCCCCATTGATAAGATGCTTTCTTTGATTCTACTAATGCTTTATACAAGCGTCCAGAAGGTTCGTTGGTTAATAATTCACTAATAACAGCAACTGCTGCAAAATCTTCATGCGGACCAGGCGGCGTATGGTACATACAAGATACCACTTGCACGTCACCAGCTCTACGCAACTCTACAAAGCGCTCTCCATCTTGAGTCGGTTCTTTAGTGTAAGTTGGGAAAAGATAGCGTTCAGGTCTTGGAATTTTGCCGAAATAGTCATTCACCAAACCAATTGTTTTAGCTTCATCAATTTTACCTGCTACAACTAACACTGCATTATCTGGCTGGTAGTATTTTTTGTAAAAGGCTTGTAAACGCTCAATTGGCACGTTTTCCAAGTCAGAGCGTGCCCCAATAGTAGATTTTCCATAGTTGTGCCACAAATAAGCAGTGGACATCACTCGCTCCATCAAGATGCCTGTTGGGTCGTTTTCGCCAGATTCAAATTCGTTCCGTACAACCGTCATTTCACTATCTAAATCTTTTTTTGCAATGAATGAGTTAATCATACGATCTGATTCCAAATCCAAAGCCCATTTCAAATTTTCTTCTGTTGCGCTAAAAGTTTCAAAATAGTTGGTTCGGTCGTACCAAGTAGTTCCATTCGGACGCGCTCCATGTTCTGTCAATTCTTGCGGAATGTTAGGGTGGTTTGGTGTTCCCTTGAACACTAAATGCTCTAACAAGTGTGCCATACCTGTTTCGCCGTATCCTTCATGACGAGAACCTACTAGATAAGTGATATTTACCGTGATAGTAGGCTTGGATTGGTCAGGAAAAAGAAGTACACGCAGTCCGTTTTTTAGGTTATACTCTGTGATCCCTTCTACAGTAGTGATTTTGATTA
Source organism: Saprospiraceae bacterium (assembly GCA_012031785.1). GTDB lineage: Bacteria > Bacteroidota > Bacteroidia > Chitinophagales > Saprospiraceae > JAAUTG01. The sequence goes on from JAAUTG010000091.1 coordinate 7,392, forward strand.
CACCTTCTGGCAGTTTATTGTTTTGAGCGACTGCTGGTGCCAAGATGCTAAAAAGCCATCCTAGACAAAGGAAAATTGACATACTTAATTTTCTCATAAAATAGAATTTTGATTTAAACAAGAAAGTTGAAATTAAAACGATAGACTATAATATTAGTAACACCCATTTAACGATAAATATACATAGCTGAGTGTAATTTAATTGTAGATATTTTGGCTAAAAGCTAGATGAGTAATGCTATCTAAATTATGAATAATGATTTGCGAGTTCATTATTTTATAATGAATGAATTGTAAAAGCAAATTTCTATTATAACTTTTATAAAAAAGACATGCAAATTGCTTCTCCAGTTATAATAAGAGAGTGGAAATTCATGCTCTCGGTTGCAAGTGATGTGAGTTTTAAGCTACTAGAATTGTCAAGAAACAGCCATAATAAATTATTAGCAAATATGACCACCAATTATTGAGCAATAAACTCATCATTCTTGATTAATAGGCTTCTTCGCCCTTCATCATTTCCGCGTTTTCTGCCATTTGGAGTGCTTCTACAACTGGCTCAATTTCGCCTTCCATAATTTGGTCAAGATTGTAAAGGGTAAGATTAATACGATGGTCTGTTACTCTATTTTGTGGATAATTGTAGGTTCTTATTTTGTCCGAACGGTCGCCAGAACCCACTAATGACTTACGTTTGGCAGCTACTTCGTTATTGTGTTTTTCGCGCTGTATTTCTTGTATGCGTTGATACAAACGTTGTAACGCAATTTCTCGGTTTTGAATTTGCGAACGTCCATCTTGACTTTCAGATACAACACCTGTGGGAAGGTGCGTGATACGTACTGCGGATTCGGTTTTGTTAATGTGCTGTCCACCTGCGCCACTCGCTCGAAAAGTATCAACCTTCAAGTCTGCTTTGTTAATGTTAATGTCTTCCATTTCTAACTTAGGCATCACCACCACCGTAGCAGCAGAAGTGTGTACTCTGCCTTGTGATTCTGTTTTGGGTACTCGCTGTACGCGGTGCGCACCTGATTCAAATTTTAATCTTCCATATACATCAGCACCATTGACCTCTAGCACAATTTTACTATATCCTCCAACTGCGCCTTCCGTTACGTTGATGACTTCGGTTTTCCATCCTTTTCGTTCAAAAAAACGGCTATACATTCTATACAAATCACCAGCAAAAATACTTGCTTCGTCTCCACCAGTGCCTGAGCGAATTTCAAAAATCACATCTCGTTCGTCTTCGGGATCTTTAGGAATTAATAAAATTCTTATCTGTGCTTCTAGTTCTTCTTGTCTTGTTTGCAATTCGTTTAGCTCCAACTTTGCCATTTCTCGCATTTCTGTATCCTCATCCTTGAGCATTTCTTTAGCATTCGCTAAATTGTCTAATACGTTTTTATACACTAAATACGAATCAACGAGTTCTTGAAGCCCTTTATATTCCTTATTGATTTTAGTGAAGCGATCCATGTCTCCGATGACTGAAGGATCAGAAAGTTGCTCCTCAAGCAGGACATAACGATTGTAGATTAATTCTAACTTATCTAACATAACGTATTGCTGATTGATATTTGCAGGAGATGATTATGCAGTTCATTGTTTGTTACTAGTGAACTGCGAAATACTTTATTGCCAGTCTTTGTTGTTTCTCCTCATCACATGTAAGAAGAAATGAAAAAGAGTTATGAAAGACTATTCATAACTCCTTACGTAACACTAGAAATTCATTTTTGATTATGAAACCCTAATATGATGTGGGAGATAAAGGATTCGAACCTTTGACCCCCTGCTTGTAAGGCAGGTGCTCTGAACCAGCTGAGCTAATCTCCCTTTTTCACTAACATACTGCGCTTTGCAATTTGGACTGCAAAGATATACTTCCGTTTTAGGATATGCAATAGTTTATTTATCTTTTTGAAAATATTTTTAGCGATAGGTCTATTTTTAATATTCTTAAAATGCAACTAATGGATTTATAGCTACTTAATTATTCTATGTAGTGCTTGATAGTCGCAAGGATTTAATAAAATAGTTCTTACGAAATAGGCAAGGAGCTAACCACAAATTGTAGGCGTTATAGAGTGACCAAAGAAAGGTTGGTTGAAACTTCTGAAGTCTTAACCAACTCTTTGGGTATAGGATTTTTATACAGTCCCTTACTTGTTTTTAGTTTCTGTAAAATGTCCACTTCCAAATTTCTTTGAAACTTGCTTTTTTTCCATATAGTAGTATTCCTACTCGGTAGATACGTCCAGAAAGCCAAACAAAGAATATGGTTGTAGCTATCATCAAAACCAACGATAGTAAAACCTGCCAAATAGGCGGATTAAATGCCATACGTGCGGGCATCACAATAGGTGAAAACAGTGGAAATAAAGATGCCCAAACAGAAATGGTACTATTAGGAGACCGAACTACAATAAAGATAGTAAGGTAAAAAGCCAAAATAACGGGTAGCATAATAGGAAGTGTCAAAGACTGGCTTTCTCCTAGATCATCTCCTACTGCCGACGCTACTGCTGCAAATAAAGAAGCATACATAAAATAGCCTCCTAGAAAGAAGAGTATCAAAGCGGGAATAATCAGCCCCCATTTTTGACGTTGTATTTCTGTGAGAACAAGTTGGGCGGTTTCCATGTCTGCCGTGTTAGCCATTCCAATAGCACTATTTGGAAGATTACTGTTGCCACCATTCATTTCTAACATACTAACTCCAAAAAAAATACCTGTGATGAGCGTTATTAAACCAATCAGAACTACCCAAATCACGATTTGAGTTAGCCCTACCAATCCAATTCCTATAATTTTCCCTAACATTAACTCAAAAGGACGTACAGAAGATACCATCACTTCTACAATGCGACTCATTTTTTCTTCCATTACTCCACGCATCACCATTGAGCCATACATGGTAATAATAAAGAAAAGGAAAATACTCATCATGCTTGCTATACCTGCGCCCACTTGCGCACTAATGCTGCTGGCGGTGTCTTTGCTTGTTTCATCAATCGGTTTGGGGTCAATAGACAATTTTGTTTTTAAGGCTTCTAATTTGTTTTTTTCTATCCCCAACGCCTGCATTTTATGGGCTTCCACATAATTTTCTAGCCATTTTTCTATAATAAGCTGTGTATCAAAGGAAGGTGTTTTTTCTGAAAAATAATCAAAAGCCATATTTGATACGTAAGGGTCTGAAATGCTAGGTATCGTTAAAATAGCATCGTAGTTTGATGTTTTTAGACCTGATTTTAAATCATTGATATCCTGATTTACCGTGTAGAAAACGATATTTCCAACGGAGTCAGTTCGTAAAGAGTCTGTGATGCCTGCGTCGTCCACCACAGCTATTTTCAATACTTCATCGCCTTGATACAGCACCATTAAAATGATAATACCATAAAAAAGGGCAATACCGAGTGGCGTGAGCAGAGTGGTTAATATAAAAGATAACTTTCTGACTCGAACCAAGTACTCTCTTCTGATAATAAGCCCTAATTTATTCATTCGATTGATTGACTTGTTTGATAAATATTTCGTTTAGCGTGGGTAGTATTTCCCTGAACGCTACTATTTTTACACTGTTGTCCATCAAAAAGCGCAGCATACTATTTGATTCATTACTATTGTCCAGTTTTAGCCTTATTTGAGTGGCTTGTTGCTCTATTATGTTGATACGCTCCAAAAAAGCACTAGGCAGTACACCTTCAAAAACTATTTCAAAAATATTTTCTTTGAAAGAATCCTTTACAGTCTTAACATTTCCTTCTAAGATGTTTTTTCCTTGATTGATAAGTACAAAATGCTCGCAAATCGCTTCCACTTGCTCCATACGATGAGTAGAAAAAATAATACTTGTTCCTTGCTCATGAAGTTGATAAATTTCACTTTTTATCAGGTTGGAGTTGATAGGGTCAAGTCCAGAAAAAGGCTCATCAAGGATAAGTAATTTCGGACGATGAACTACCGTGGCGATGAACTGTATTTTTTGCTGCATCCCTTTGGAAAGTTCTTCCACTCTTTTGTGCCACCAGTCCTGTATTTCAAATTTTTCAAACCACTTTATCAAAGCATTTTTAGCTTCAAGTTTTGGCATCCCTTTGAGTTGGGCTAAATACATTAAATGTTCCCCAACTTTCATCTTCTTGTAAAGCCCTCTTTCCTCTGGCATGTAGCCAATATAAGCTGGATGTTCTCCGTTTAGTGGCTCTCCTTCTATGTAAATTTGCCCCTCGTCAGCCCCAATTATCGTAGTAATAATTCGTATCAAAGTTGTTTTCCCTGCTCCATTTGGCCCGAGTAATCCAAAGATACTTCCTTTTTCCATAGAAAACGAAACCCTATCTAAAGCCACCTTTTTTTCGTAACGTTTTACTACTTTCTCTAACTGTAAGATTGATGTTTCGGTCATAGTTGTCACTCTTAGTTTGTTTCTGCTTGCACTAGATTTGCTCCTCCATCCACGTCTAATGACGGTAATGCACGCTCCAAGTCAGCTATTGCATCTTCTGTCACTTGGGTTTGCCAAAGATATAATCTTTTAAGTGTTGGTATTTTTTTTAATGTCTCTAATACTTGGTTGGTCACGTTAGTGCTGTACAAATTTAATGTCTCCAAATGCTTTAGAGTTAATAAATGCTCAATGCCTTGATCAGAAATCGGATTTTGAGCAAGCTCAAGACGAGTCAGATTTTCAAATTGATTGATTATCTTTAGCCAATCATCAGAAGCATTTGTGCTAGATAAATCTAACCAAGTAATTTTATCTTTCACTTGCAGTAAAGATTGTAGTTGCGATTGTTCTACGCCATTCATCATTTTCACGTCAAGTAAATAATTATCAGATGCTAAAAACTTCACTTTGAAGCCTTGATTGTTTAACTGCTGCACTACTTCTTCGGAAGTTTTAACTACTTTTACCTTCTCGTAATAGGGCTTTGCCACTAAATCTAACCCAAATAACCGCGTGATAATATTTTGTACATCCTTAGTTAATGGGATTGTCGTTAATTTATCTTCAAAACTTCCACCAGCATTAATCCACCATTCCATTAATCTAATCTCTTGATAGGTCATTGGCGTTCCCTTCAAAGGCATATACTTTGGATGGTCGTTAGGAAGCACTACTCTCTTGTAAAGCTCGCTTTCTAAAGCATTACCACTCGTCAGCACAGGTCCGTTGTCTCCACCTTCCTGTAGCAGTTCTGCACTCGCCATGTTCAAACCACCTCGCTGTACTTCATTATTATGACATTGCATACATTTTATCGCGAAGATTGGCTCTATTAAATTCGCATACACCTTTACCGAATCTGGCTCACTCCACTGTGGTAGGCTATCTATTTTTTCTACACTACCTAGCAGCAGTTTAACAGGTTTAGGAGCGTGTTCCAATAAATAATCAGAACCATGCGTCATGTTTCCGCCAAGATGCCCAACCACTGTCAGCAAACCAAGAATTCCGACACTTACTCCAGTAGTTGCCCACCTAGGTGCTGACAATATATTGCTTTTTAGCAACCAAGCGACAAAAGCAGCTATTCCTACCCCTACTCCTAACCAACGATGCCAAAACAAAGTATCGTCATCGTATCCACCTTCGCTCGCCAACATCCAACCACACACAATAGCTGGTAAAGCACTTATAGCTCCTAGTAACCATGTTACAGACGCAGCTTTTCCAAGTTGCCATCGTTGGCTCAACCATTCAAAAACTATTGCTAACAACAAAAATCCAATTGGTAAATGCACGACCAAGGGATGAAAACGCCCCACGAAAGAGCTTATATCAAGTAGAATCATACTTATAAATTTGATGGACTATTTGTATTAAAGAACTGCTATTATTTCATTAATTGCTCGAACGCTTCTATCCAACCTTTTGCCATTAAATAGGCACCAGCCATGGATGGGTGAACCCCATCTGGACACCAATAACTTACAGGTGCTAACTTTAGTGCATCATCAAATATTTGTTGGTATGGAATAAATGCTGCTCCAAGTTCGTTGGCTACTTTTCGAGCAGCTTCTTGGTAAGCTGGAAAAGTATTTACCCAAGATTTGTCGCCCACTGCTGTTCCTCCTTTTGCTACAAAAGGTTCTCCAATAATTAATTGGAGGTTGGGTAATTCTTTTTTGGTATTTGTAAGTAAAGTTTTTAAATCGTTTTCGTAAGTGCGAACCGTACCTTCATAACTAGATGTAAGGGTATGCCAAAAATCATTTACTCCTATTAAGACGCTCAATACGTTGGGGTTTAATTGTAGGCAATCGTCCTCCCAACGTTCCATTAATTGAAAAACCTTGTTGCCACTTATTCCGCGATTATAGCATTGCCAACTGGTTTTTGGATAATTTCCCATCAAATGCGTTACAATATGAAATACATATCCGTTTCCCATGCCTTGCCCATTATTAGGATAGTAGTTCGCCCTTACTCTATGGGCATCCGTAATAGAATCTCCCTGAAAAAGTAAAGTAACTTGGTCAGGTATTTTTTCAGTGGTTAGATTAGGTAACTGTAATAGTGGGGTAGCTGCTAACCCTAAAGTGGAAGATTTGATGAAGGAACGTCTGTTTAGCATGATTTATCGTTTTTATTAATGAATCAAATGAACAATGTATCGTACAATTTATATATTAGCCTGTAATTTTACGGACAATTTATAAAATATAAAAATGGAGCGAGCGAATATTCCTAATAAAAATTTATTATTTCAAAAATTTAAGAAAAATAAACTGGCACTTTGGTCACTTCGCACTTTCTATATTTTTATTTTTATAGCTTTATTAGGGGATTTTATCGCTAATAATAAACCTATCGTTTGTAAAATAGATGGCAATTGGGAGTTTCCTATTTTTATGAATATGCAGCCTATTTAGGGTTTGTCCAGCAGACTGCGGTATGGAGAACTCGAAATTGGCAAGAACTCAACTACGAATTTTCGCTTTTCCCGCTTATCCCTTACAGTGCTTCCTTTCAAGATGCAAATAATAGGCGCTCCGTCGGTCCGTTTGAAGTACAGCGAGTAGCAAAAAATCGCTTCTGGCATATACTAGGAACAGACTTACTTGGAAGGGATGTTGCTGCAGGTCTTGTAGCTGGTACTCGAACTGCAATGCTTGTTGGCTTACTCTCCATGAGTATCGCTACTTTAATTGGCTTACTATTAGGTAGTTTTGCAGGGTATTTTAGCGATAATTTGTTTCAACTATCTATTTTTCAAATCATTACCTTTGTATTAGGTGTAATCATTGGTTTTTTTATTGCCTTTATTGCTTATTATCAGAGATTTATATTATTAGAAAATTACAATCTAATTAGCTTTTTTACCTCTATTGCGTTGTTTTCAGGAATTGTATTCGTTTTTTCCGTTTTTAGGTAATCTTCTTGATAAATGGTTAGATTCAAAGAAAATAACTATTCCACTTGATTTAATTATCATGCGGCTAATAGAGGTAGTTAATAGCATTCCTACCTTATTACTTTTATTAGCAATACTTGGGATTATAGAAGAACCTTCCGTTATCTATGTAATGCTAGTCATTGGGTTAATTAGATGGACAGGTATTGCTAAGTTTATTCGTGCAGAGCTATTGAAAATAAGAGCTTTAGAATATATTGAAGCAAGTAGAGCGATGGGATTTACTGAATTTAGAATTATGTTGCATCATGCTATTCCAAATGCCCTTCATCCTGTGATTATTTCTTTTGCCTTTGGTATCGCTAGTGCCATTTTAATTGAGTCGTCGTTATCTTTTTTAGGTATAGGTGTTGCGCCTGAAGCTGTTACTTGGGGTTCCATGCTCCATGCTGCTCGTAGTGATTTCTCGGCTTGGTGGTTAGCCGTTTTTCCAGGTATTGCTATCTTTATTTCTGTCACCATGTTCAATTTAATTGGGGAAGGGCTTTCTGATGCGCTCAATCCAAAATAGTAAAATGAGGTGGATAAAATCATTTATTTACTTCTAATGCTTCTTCTTTAATTTGGATTAGTAGCTGTCTGGCTTGTTTGAGCGTATATATGCCGTCTCTAGCTACAATCAAATGCCTATTATTCTTTTTAATATTCAACTGAAGTTTTCCTCCTTTACTTGCCAAGTATTGAAATAATTTTTGAAAAGTATCGCTTTCATAAAATGGAGACTGAGGATTCTCTACAAAATAGCATCGCAATTTATTATTTTTCAATACTAAGCGTTCAAATCCAAGTTCTTTACATACCCATCTTAAACGCAATCCCTCAAAAAGTTCTAAAACTGGTTTAGGTAACCGTCCGAATCGGTCTTTTAGCATAGCTTGAAAAGAATCTATTTCGGATTCATTGTTTAGTTTATCTAATTGAGTGTATAAGTTCAGTCGTTCCTGTATATTACTTACATATTCATCAGGTAGGTGCATCTCTACATCAGAATCCAAAGTAATTTCCCTGACATAACTTAAATCATCGTTCAATTCTTCTTCGAATAAATCCTTAAATTCATTTTGTTTTAGCTCAAGCATGGCTTCTTCTAGTATCTTCTGATACATTTCGTAACCAATATCAGCAATGAAGCCACTTTGCTCTGCACCTAACAAATTACCTGCTCCTCTAATATCCAAGTCGCGCATAGCAATATCGAAACCACTTCCCAAATCAGAAAATTCTTCTAAGGTTTTGAGGCGTTTTCTTGCTTCTGAAGTCAGTGTGGAAATGGGTGGGCAAAATAAATAGCAAAATGCTTTTTTATTAGAACGTCCAACTCTTCCTCTTAATTGATGTAAATCACTTAATCCAAACTGATGTGCATCATTGATAATAATTGTATTCGCATTTGGAATATCAAGCCCCGTTTCAATAATATTAGTACATACCAACACTTCGTATTCTTTGTCAATAAATCCCAACAAGGTCTTCTCTAAATCGTCACTTTCCATTTGACCATGAGCCACTGTCACATTTACATCGGGACATAACCGCCTGATCATAGCTGCCACATCAAGAAGTGATTTTACACGATTGTGCACAAAAAATACTTGTCCACCGCGATTAACTTCATAATAAATGGATTCTTTAATCACATCTTCATTCAAAACTCTTACCTCTGTGTGTATTGGCTGGCGATTAGGTGGTGGCGTTCTGATGACCGACAAATCTCGGGCAGCCATCAGTGAGAATTGTAAAGTTCTTGGAATAGGAGTAGCCGTTAAAGTGAGCGTGTCCACATTCACTTTGAGCGATCTTAGTTTTTCTTTTGCCGCCACTCCAAATTTCTGTTCCTCATCAATAACTAACAGTCCTAAATCTTTAAATCCGATTGACTTACTTAAAATGGCATGTGTACCAATAACGATTTCGATTTCTCCAGATTTTAGCTTTTGATAAATTTCAGTTTTTTCTTTTGTGCTGCGAAAACGATTAATGTAATCTACTTTAACACCAAAATCCTCTAGTCGCTTAGAAAAAGTTTGATAATGCTGCAACGCTAAAATAGTGGTAGGAACTAAGATAGCAACTTGTTTCCCGTCAGTTACTG